>CAYJFR010000010.1:17887-22549 GCA_964369335.1 uncultured Desulfovibrionaceae bacterium
AAGCCTCTGGACTTTTTCTTTTTGGGAGTTTCTGATGTTGGCGCTGGAGCTACAGGGGATTCTTGTTCCTCGTCATCACTTTCAGTGTAAGGTGCGTCATAAATGACTTCTTCTTCCTCATGTGTAGCGGATTTTTTCTGCGTTTTTTTACTGCCAGTATTTGGGTGTACAATACGAATGGCAGGGTCGTCTACTTCAATAGGCTCTATATCATGTGCTTCTGGTAGAGCTTCTTGTGGTGAGCTTGCCGTGAGTTTTTTTAGAGAGTCACCCATGCCAGACAAGGAAGGACCTGACCATTGTGGCAAAGCTAAAGGACCCATAGCAGAAATACGCGCCACAAAGGCTTTTCTGCATGTGTAATAACAAGAAAGCCAAGAAATACCAAAGGTAAGCTGTATTGCCATAGTGAAGAGGAAGAACCATAAAATAACAGAACCCCAATGGCTGAGCAGACGGGAGGCGTGCGTATAGAGGGTATTGCCTATCATACCGCCGCCGTAAATTTCACCTATATGCAAGTCCCAAGCGGCGCCAATGAAGAGCAGGCAGAGGGTGAGTAAAAAATATCCAAGCCAACGCCACCAAAGCAGTTCATAAAAAGTGCCAATACAGGCAACGCCCACAGCGCCAAAGACTAGCGGCCAAATATAGGCAGCAATGCCAAATATATCGCTGAGAGTGCCAGAAATATAAGCACCAAGCAAACCCGCATTATTGTGTATGGCGGTGGAGTCACTGATAACATGGTTCAGACTTGGATCTTTAGGGGAATAGGTCACCAAGCTGAGTAATACGAAAAGCCCAAAAAATACGAGGAAGATTCCTGTAAGCTCGCGGGCTACCTTACGCGCGTCCGTAAAAATACCCTCCTGCGCTTTAGGCGTGGCTTACGGCTACGCTTAAGCAGTATAAGGCGTCGTGTTATTTTATAATATGGTGCGAAAAGCGGATGAAGCTTTTGCACACGAATTTTTTACGCAAAATCTTTGTGCAAAGTGCAGTATACCAGAAATGGGAGTATAGCGTTCTTGGACAATGCCGTCAAACATGGTATAACAGACTGCTCAAAAAAAAGCCCAGCAATATTTTGCCTTAGTTTTTTTTGAACAGCCTATTTCAAGTTGATGTAGCAACAGTCTATTAAGATTCGCGACCAAGATATTCTTTAGTGCGCGTATCTACTTTAACTTTATTACCTTCATTAACAAAAAGTGGAACTTGAATAACAATGCCAGTTTCCAATGTGGCTGGTTTAGTCACGTTAGAAACGGTGTCACCCTTGGCGCCAGGTTCTGTTTGTGTCACTTCAAGCACAAGAGAAACGGGGATTTCAATATCAATGGGTTGTTCATTGTATAAGAGCACGCTGCATTCTTGACCGTCTTTCAAAAAGCCAGATTTGCCATCGGTGGCTTCAGCTTTTATTTGTATTTGCTCATAAGTAGTCATGTCCATGAAAACCAAGTCTTCACCTTCATGATACAAAAATTGCATATCGCGTGTTTCGAGATTGGGGCGATCCACTTTTTCACCAGAACGGAAAGTATTGTCTACAATGCGACCGTTGAGGATATTGCGCAATTTTGTGCGCACCATAGCGCCGCCTTTGCCTGGCTTAAAATGCTGAAATTCTACTATTTCGAATGGGGTTTTATCAATCTCAATTTTAAGACCCCTTTTAAAATCTGTTGTTGAATACATAGTCACTCCTATTTTTTTAAATGACACACAAGGGCTTGAACGCCCAGTGCGTAACTTTGTATGCCAAAGCCTGCTACAACACCAATGACATGGCGACCGATAAAGCTTTTTTGTCGAATTTCTTCTTCGCGTGCCAACACATTACTGATGTGTACTTCCACGCAAGGAAGCTTAATCCATGCCAGACAGTCTGCCAAGGCAAGGCTTGTATGGGTGAAAGCGCCGGCATTGAGCACAACGCCGTCCATGCCTTCTTCTTTAGCCTGCTCTAATCTGTCAATGAGCGCACCTTCGTGATTGGATTGAAAAAATTCTAAAGAAATATCCTGCGCAAGATGCGGCATAAGCTCTTGAACTCTGGTGGGGATAACATCAAGGGTGTCGTTCCCATAAATTTCGGGCTGTCTTTGTCCCAGCGCCTTCATGTTAGGGCCGTTCATAATAAGAATTCGAAGCATAGTTTCACCATTTGCATTTTCCACAAGACAGGGCTATATACTTTGAATAAGGTATTTTTGTCCTATTTCAGAAAAAGACGCGCCTAGCCTTGTGATCGGTTTACGAAAGCTCAGAAGTTTTACGTATTCGTTATATCTTGTCAAGTTAAAGTCTTGTTCTTTGGCTGTTATGCAGTAAAGACGAGAAAAAAGCTCTTTTTTTATAACTACCTGTAAAATATAAGAATACTTGATGTAATATTCAGAAAAAATGTATCCTATATACTACTTATATATTGTCCTCCTAAATACCAGAAGAGAGAAAACATATGCAATCTCAATTAGTTCTTGAAACAACGGCTTATACTTTTGAGCAGATTATCACCCTTGACAGCATTCAAATCGCTTTAGCGGGGCGCTCTAATGTGGGCAAATCCTCCCTTGTAAACGCTTTAGCAGGACGAAAGTCTCTGGCTAAAACCAGCGCCACACCAGGGAAAACACGCTCAGTAAATTTTTACTATGTGCAACCCGATGATTTTTATGTGGTGGATTTGCCAGGCTATGGCTATGCCAAATGTAGTAAAACCGAACGCGATGCGTGGGGTAAATTGATGCAGCGCTATTTGGTGGGCTGTCAATCTTTAAAAGCTCTTGTCATCTTACTTGACTGCCGCTTACCACCGCAAAAAATAGACTTGCAATTGGTGGCTTTTGCGCAAAATCACGGCATACCCTTATTGCCCATTTTGACCAAGGCAGATAAGTGTAAGCAAAAAGAGCGTTCTGAAAGACAAAAAATGTGGGCGGCGCATTTAAACGGTGTTGTACCCATTGTGACTTCTTCTGCCAGTCGTATGGGCTTGGATACCATGTGGCAAGCTTTGCGTCAGGTAGCACAAACAGCCAGAGAAGAGGGCGCCATAGAGAGCGGCATTATTGAGGGCGGCGCCATATCCGGTGAAGAATAGTATTTTGAATACTTGTGTATAATAAGGAAAGGGCTTAGGCTCTTTCCTTTTTTTGTATTGTATCTTTAATATAAAAAAACCAAGACCGAGGCCTTGGTTTTTTATGATCATATATGCACAGCTTGCAAAGACAAGCTGTTACTCTTTATTTTTTAAGATCCGCAAGAAGAGCTACCTGAGCAACTGCCGCAAGAGCTGTTTCCGCTGGAGGGTAAAGGTCTGCTAGGATCGATAACAAAGCCCATGTAACCGAAGTCTAATGAGATACCTTCAACGTTAGCTAAAAGTTCTTTGTTGATGCAAAAAGTAAAACCATGAACGTCGAAAGAACTATCTTCATCTGTTGGCTCATCCAGAGCCAATGCCAAGCGTGGGCCGCTTCAGCCACCGGGAGCAAGATATATACGAATAGATCCTTTTTCTTTGTCAGCAAAGTAAGCTTCAAGCTCTTTGCGTGCGCCTTCTGTCATTTCAACCATGAACGGCCTCCTAAATTTATGTCCCGTTAAAGCTAAACATCACATAGACATTTGTCAATGGTATAAAAACATCTCTTCTGCTCTTCACAAAGTAAAACATTTTTCGTATGCTTCATTTCTTAGTAAAATGTTTTATCTTTTTTACTTTGCCCGAATATTTTGGAGGCGAATTCTATGAAAAATAAAGTTGTTATGCAGGCAGAAGATGTGGCGCGCACTTTAGAGCGTCTTGCCTTGCAAATAGTAGAAAGACACGGTGATTGTTCTGGTCTTATGCTTGTGGGTATACAAAGACGCGGGGCGGATATTGCCAAGCGCTTACACGTGCTTTTACAGGAACGTGTAAAAAAAGATGTTGCTTTTGGCACACTTGATATTAATTTATACAGAGATGATTGGACAAGTCTTGACGGTAAACCACATATTGGACAATCTAATATTCCTCAAAATGTAGACAATATGAGCGTGCTGCTTGTGGATGATGTCTTATATACAGGACGCACCATTCGCGCGGCTTTGGAAGCTCTTATGGATTACGGGCGCCCACAAAGGGTAGAATTGCTCGTACTTGTGGACAGAGGGCACAGAGAATTGCCCATTGCTGCCAATTATGTGGGGCGCATTTTAGATACAGAGTTGACAGAGCATGTTAATGTGCACGTTATGGAAAAAGACGGACGTGATGAGGTTTTTATTTCTGTACCAGAATAAATATTTTTTGTGATAGCTAAAAAAAGAGCCTTTAGTTGTTTCTGAAATGCTCCCCTTTGACTGGAGAAAGTAAAAAAGGAAGTCTAATTTTACTTAACAATCAAAGGGGAGTTTTACAGTGTAGTTTTTGACAATGTTCTTAACCGTGAGTTTAACTCTAACATCGAACAACGCAAACTAGTTATGGATATAACTCACTTACCTACAGCAAGCGGCTTTTACTATTTATCTGCGATTCAAGCTCTCTATCACAATGAAATAATATCATATTCTATATCCAAGCGAAATAATTGAGAACTTATTCTTAACACCTTATAAAAATTACCACAAACAAATTGCGCAATCCTTCATTCCGACCAA
>CAYJFR010000011.1:0-22165 GCA_964369335.1 uncultured Desulfovibrionaceae bacterium
TGCGCCAAGAAGCCACCACAGGCAACGACGCTCTTAATTACCTTATTGAGTTTGACCTTGGTATGAAGGCCACAGGAAGTTTAAATGACCCTTGGGGCATAGGCGCTCCTGTAGATAAGGGTGAAACAAGTGCCTCTATCGTACAAGGCGTAACAGGTTTTGATGCCACAACAGGCGATCCTATCCTTGGTAATATATACTCACAAACGACAGATCCAGTTACAGGCATAACCACAACTACCTATGACACCAAACTCTTGGCTGACTTCACTGCCACTGAAATAGAAAATGATGCCGTTACCAATGAAAACTACGCTTCTGTCACCTATGCGGCTGTGCAAGACGGTTATACTTCTGGCTCTTTGAACAATGTGAATATTGACCAAGACGGTATTCTTACCGGTTACTATTCCAATGGTAGAAGCATACCCTTATGGCAAATTACCATGTACGACTTTATGAACCCACAAGGTCTTAGTCGTGAAGGCGGCAATCTTTTCTCTGCCACCTTAGATTCCGGTAACCCGCAAATAGGGCCTGCTCAGCAAGGCGGCATGGGGGAAATTATTTCCTACAACCTTGAGCAGTCCAACGTGGATATGACGCGCGAATTTGTGCAAATGATTGCCACACAACGCGGATTCCAAGCCAACTCCAAAGGTATCACCACTGTAGATACCATGCTTGAGCAAGTTATCAATATGAAGCGTTAGTAGCGCTCAACCTATAGATTTACACTCCAACGTCTTATGGCGGCTGCTCCCCGAAAGCAGTCGCCATATTTCTTTTTTTATATTTTTCAAGCACTTTTTTACAAAACACATATTTTCTACCAAATACATATAAAAAAATGTGAAGTAAGAGCTTTTTTTACTCTTGTTTCAAGATAAATAAAAAAGGCTAAAAGCTGTTAAAAGTATTGCCAAAATGTATTTATAGTACTACTGTAAAAAGAAAGCATCAAATGACCCTCGCAATATTTTTTGATGTATAGTAAACTTTTTCCAGAGCTTTTGGGTGAATACATGAGCACAGGTACAGATTTTTCCTTATTTTCTGCAGATTTAGCATATACAATTTTAGACAATGTTCCCCAATGCATGAGTTGTTGGTCTGATAATTTCGAGAATATATACTGCAATAAGGCTTTTTTACAATTTTTCGAAATGGCAGACCCAGCGACATTTCAAACGAAACTCGTAGACTTATACCCCAAGCGCCAGCCCAGTCAAAAATTTTCTTCAGATGTTCTGCGCGACTATATGCGCATTGCCCTTGTTGAGGGGCATGCACAAGGGCCTTTTGTTTTTAACAAAACAAATAGCGGGGAAAGAATTACCCAACTCACTTTTACACGTATTGATAAAGAGACCACACAAGGAAAAAAATATTATTTATTGTGCACGCTCACCGCAACGCCTTCGGTAAAATTTGCACCCACCGCATCTCCTCAAACGGAGTCGGACGCACTGGCACGAGAAATAATGCACACCTCTTTGTTAGGCTCCACATTGTGGAATGCAAACCTAGAAATTTTAGATTGCACCAACAAAAGACTTGAGCTTTTTGGCGTAGGCAAAGAAGAATTTATTTCCACATTTTACTCTTTTTGCCCTCCACTACAACCAGACGGAAGCCCTTCTTATGAAACTTTGCGCGGGCACCTACAAACGGCTCTCGACAAAGGCTATTGCGCCTTTACATGGACATTTGTAGACAAAGAAAGCGTACCTTTTTTCCTTAAAATTGTGCTTATTCGCATTGAGCTGCAAGGGCAAAAATATATTCTCTCCTATACTTCCGACAAAAATATGAGTGAATTGCCCATTCTTAATATTATCAACAATTATGATCGCATGCAGCTTTTATTGAAATATTTGCCCATGGGTGTTGACCTTTGGAACAAAGATTTTCAACTTTTTGATTGTAATGAAGCCACCTTGCATCTTTTCGGCGCAAAAAATAAAGAAGAGTATATTAAAAACTTCAGAAGCTTTACCCCTGAATTTCAACCTGATGGCAGACGTTCAGAAGACCTTATTGCCATGTATCTCGAAGAAGTTTTTGAAAATGGCAGCACCTATTTTGAATGGCTTCACATAGACGCTCAAGGCAAAGAGCTTCCTGTGGAAATCAGCATTGTGCGTACCAGTGTAGGAGATGAAGATATTGCTGTAGTCTATTATAAAGACCTACGCCTCATAAAAGAAAATACACGTCAAACAGAGCAACGTCTTAAAGATATTAACGCTATTTTAGACTCTGCACCTTATGCCATCAATACTTGGAATAAGAATTTTAGACCTATTGATTGCAACCTCGCTACCCTTGATCTTTACGGATTCGTATCTAAAGAAGACTACTTCGAAAACTTCCACAAGGTTATGCCAGAAAAGCAAAAAGACGGCCGTATTATGACGGAAGTCTTTGGGCAGCGCTTTATGGAAGCCTTTACTCAAGGCTATTCTCATGATGAGGGCGAGCTGTATAATATAAAAACACAAAAACTCTTTCCTGTAGAAATCATCTTAAAGAAATTACATATACATGATGAAGATGTTATTATTTCTTACTTAAATGACGTCACCATGCAAAAAAATATGATGGCTGAAATCGAAAAAAGCCGTCATGAGCTTTCTCTTGCGCGTGATGTGGCAGAAAAAAGCTCCCATGTGAAAAGTGAATTTTTGGCCAATATGAGCCACGAAATACGCACCCCCATGAATGGTATTTTAGGGCTTGTACACTTGTTAAACCATACGGAATTACAAGAACAGCAAAAATCCTATGTAGATAAAATTCTTTTTTCTGCCGAAAGCCTGTTGCGTATTATCAATGATATTTTAGACTTTTCTAAAATTGAAGCGGGAAAAATGGAAATGGAACACATTTCTTTTTCTCTGGCAGAAATTCAAGAAGAATTACGCACACTTTTTGCTCCTAAATTCATTGAAAAAGGCATTCGCGGTGAAATTTTTACCGATAATGTCTTAGACACATTGCTTATGGGTGACCCTTTACGCTTAAAGCAAGTGCTCTTAAACCTTTTGAGTAATGCCGTTAAGTTTACAGACAGCGGGAGAATTTCCGTATCTATAAACAATGTGGATTATGTCAGCCCCACACAAATTCGCTATCAATTTTGCGTGGAAGATACGGGAATTGGGCTTTCTCCAGAACAATGCGAGCGCCTTTTTGAAGCTTTCACCCAAGCCGATACTTCTACCACAAGAAAATATGGCGGCACAGGTCTTGGCTTAGTCATTTCACGACGCATTGTAGAAATGATGCAAGGAAAAATTTGGATAGAAAGCGAAGTTGGTCAAGGCTCACGCTTTCATTTTACGGCTGTTTTTGAACTTGATAGCGGCATATCCAAAGAGAAAGAAGAGCTTTTATCTTCCGAAAATGCGTCACCAAAAAAACTGGCTCTCACAGGCAATATTCTCTTAGTGGAAGATAATGAAATTAACCAGCTCATTGCCGTTGAGCTTATAACCTCTCAAGGGCACACTGTGGACGTTGCTCAAAATGGGCAAGAAGCAGTTGAAATGGTTGCCAATGGTGATTATGATATGATTTTCATGGATATTCAAATGCCCATTATGGACGGGCTTGCCGCCACGCGGAAAATTCGTGAAAATGAAAGATTTGCCAAACTTCCTATTATTGCCATGTCCGCACATGCCATGAAGGGTGACAGAGAAATCAGCTTAAGTCACGGCATGAATGACCATATCACAAAACCCATCGACCCTCCCCTTTTATACAAGACCATTGATACATGGTTAAGTATTCCTAAGGCGCAACGATAATTTCCCAAAATAAAAGCCAGCTTTTCTCGTATGAGAAAGGCTGGCAAACTAAGCAGAGCATACAGCTCTAAAACATACAGAATCTCTGTCTTTAAATCTTTTTACCCCATGCTTACAAAAGATTTCTTGGTAGATTTACACACGGGACAATGCCACTCTTCTGGTAAATCTTCAAATTTTGTACCGCCGGCAATTTTGGCGCGCTTATCTCCACGGTCTGGGTCATACACATAACCACAGTTAGAAACCTGGCACCGATACATATCTTTAGGTTCTGCCATCTTACATCCTCCAAAAGCGTTGAAGTTGAAAAAACAGTGGAATCAAGACATGTACATAAGCTAACAAATTTTTTTATAAAAAGAAAGACAAAAAAACACTACAACCTATTGCGCGCATTGGGCGCAAACACCATCATACTCTATACGAGCACCCGTAATAAAAAAGCCTTCCACGCACACATTGTCCGTTGTAGGTATAGCTTGAGGCTGCATAACATCCCCAATACAACCACATTGCGTGCAGCGTACGTGTTGATGCCACGAAGTATCGCCATCAAAACGCTTTGTATTTCCGGCTGATTCCAGTTTTAAAATTTCTCCGGTTTCAGCTAAAAAATCAAGATTACGATAGACGGTACCAAGACTAATACGTGGCATTCTTTCACGCACAAGTGTATAAATTTCATCCGCAGTGGGATGTGTTTTCACCTTGCGTAATTCTTCTAAAATAATTGCCCGTTGTTTGGTCATTCGAATCTGGCTCATTTTTCCTCCATTTCGATAACCATTACTATTAGTAAAGAAAAAGGTCAAGATGCAAATGACATTTTTTTTCACTTTAAGAGACGTTTTTACAATAAAATATCTTCTTTTTTAACAAGAGCTTTCCTCAAAAAGAGTTAACCTCACAATAAAAAAAGGAAAATGTTTTAGGCATTTTCCTTTTTTTATACTGTGAAATGAAAAGAGCTTACTCTTCTTGTAAGCCCCTACCCTTAGGCCCACTTGGCATATATTTTTGTAAAATATACACCGCAAGCATAATACCAAAACCTACTGTATCCGTAAAATAGCCTGGAATAATAAGAGAAATTGCCGCACCCACTAAAGGAATACGTTCCCAGAAGTACAGATCGCGCATCCAGTAGCCTACGTTGGCAAAGGACAGAGCCATAATACCTATGGCAGCTGTCGCTACGTAGAATGTCACTTCTAAGGGTGTAGCGCCAATCATAAGCAAGCCAGGATTATAACAGAAAATATAAGGGATAAGGAAGCCTGCAAAGGCTAACTTTACCGCTGTAAATCCTGTTTTATTGGGCTCAGATTGCGCAATGCCCGCCGCCGCATAAGCCGCCAAGGCTACAGGTGGTGTCAAGTCAGCCAAAATCCCGAAGTACATAATGAAAAGGTGAGCCGCAATGGCAGGCACACCAAAGTTCATAATGGCAGGGGCAGCAATGGTTGCTAAAACAATGTATTTAGCAGTGGTAGGCAAGCCCATACCCAGTACAATGGAGGCTAGCATGGTCAAGAAAAGCGTAAAGAAGAAGCTGTTTCCTGAAAGCTCCACAATGGCGGTGGCAAGCTTAAGTCCCATACCTGACAAGGTAACCACACCAATAACAATACCCGTACACGCACAAGCTGCCGCCACACCAAGGGCCAAACGAGCGCCGTTTTCCATGGCAGTGAGCACATTTTGCATATTGATAATATTGCATTCTTTCAAAGCTTGCGCCACAGGCTCTTGAACAACCTTAGTCCCTTGAAAGCACATCCAGTTATTGGCAATAAAAGAAATAATAACTGTGGTTAAAATACAATAATATGCTGACTTTAAAGGTGTATAGCCTTGCATAAGCAAATAAATCAACACAAAAATAGGAACAAGCAAATAGCCGCCTTCACGCAAAACTTGCATGGTCACAGGCAAACGTTCTTGAGGAATACCCTTGAGTCCAAGGCGTTTTGCTTCCATATGCACCATAAAGCCAACGGCTAAATAATACAATAAAGCTGGAATAATGGCTGTTTTTGCAATTTCAAAATAGCTGATTCCTAAAAACTGCGCCATAATAAAAGCAGCCGCGCCCATGATAGGAGGCATAATCTGCCCACCTGTGGAAGAAGCGGCTTCTACTGCACCAGCAAAGTGTGGTCTATAGCCTACACTGCGCATAAGCGGAATGGTAAAAGTTCCTGTAGAAACGGTGTTAGCTACAGAACTACCTGAAATTGTTCCAAAAAAACCACTGGCAAGCACGGCAACTTTTGCGGGCCCGCCTACGTATTTCCCTGCAGCGGCAAGGGCTAAGTCGATAAAGAACTTCCCTAAACCTGTACTGTGCAAAAAAGCACCAAAGAGCACAAAAAGAAACACAAAGGAGGCAGAAACACCCAGCGGCGTACCGAAAATCCCTTCTGTTGTCAGATACATATGCCCTACTACGCGAGAAATACTAAAGCCTTTATGTCCCATTATACCGGGAATATAATTCCCGAATAAGGCATACAGTAAAAAGAGAAAAGCAATAAAAGCAATGGGAAAGCCTACAATACGGCGCGTGGCTTCCAGCACAAGAACTATGGTCAAAAGCCCAAAAATAAGGTCTACATCCGTAGGCGGCCCTGCATCCATAACAATAACGTCATAATTGTATACAATATAACCACAGACGGTGGCGCCCAGTATGGCAAGTATCACGTCATACCACACAAGCACAGACAAATTTGCCTTACTGCGTGCAGGGTACAAAAGGTATACAAGAGTTAACACAAAGCCAAGGTGCACAGAACGCTGAATTTGCGGCGCGAAAGCCCCAAAGGCCGCTGTGTACAAGTGAAACGCCGAAAAAGCTATACACAAAAGCTTGATAAAGAGTTCTAATTTTCCTGTGAATTGTCTGTATGTAGCTTCTTTATCATATTTAGCTACAATATCAGACACATCCAATTTATCATGCATTTCTTCTGCCACAGATGCATCAAGCTTGCCTGCAAAAGCAACGTCTTGCGCACCTTCAGCGTGTTGGTTTTCTACATGCTCTTTTTTATGAGTCATAATCTATCCTCCTCTAACAATTTAACTATGCATACAGAATGTATGCCATATTTCCCTTACCAATTATACATGCGTGTTCTTCCAATCTCGACATAAAGCCTGAAAAAATGATTCTGTTACAATGGTAAATTTCACTGCCGTGCCCGGCTTTACCAAAGATTCTAAACGCAATTTTTGCTCAATAATTCCAAAAGTCTTTTCCACCATGAGCGTATGCTCTGCCACACGTCCCACACGCACATACAATGTCGGCATGCGTAAAGTATAACCGTGAATAACGACCTTCCCATCTTGCACAAGCATTTCTTGCCCCTCTGCCACATCATGAGGAAGACCTGCACCAAAATCTTCATATACCGTACTTTGCAAAGCAATTTGCCCGTCCTGCGCCACAAACCACTCTTCTACAGGAGTCAAAGCCACAGAGTGCTTAAAACGCACGCAAAATCTCGCAGTGTCAGGCAAGTACGCTTTATAAATATTTTTTGAGGCTGTCCCCACAGTATAGCTGACGTTGAGCCACGTACGCTCACAAAAAAAGCTATAGCCCGCAAAGATGAAAATAAGTAAGAGAAATCCTCCACACACACGCCGCATTTTACAGACCTCTCTTCTTGTAAAAAACTGTTCAAAAATTTTATTATGGAAATTACACACATTGTGCCATAAGATTTCAAAAAATTCAAACAGTGAGCGTTCTCATATTTGTGCAAAAAATCACTATATCAACATACCTGCTTTTGGGCATAAAAAAACGGCACGAGAAACTCATGCCGTTTACTATACTTTAAAAAAGAAATATTATTTTATAATACCTTTTTCTTTCAAATACTTTTCAGCACCGGGGTGGAAAGGAATGGTGATACCATCAAGAGCTTTTTCCACTTTGATTTCTGCGCCTTTGCTGTGCGCTTTTGCAATGGAATCTGTGTTTTCATACACCATCTTAGTAATACGATAAGCGTCTTCGTCAGACATATCATCGCTTACAACCAAGATAGCTTGTACAGAAAGTGTAGGCACAGGGTTAGATTGCCCTTTATAGGTGTTAGCAGGAATAGCATCTTTCACAAGATAAGGGAATTTAGCTACAATTTCGTCGCTGGGCTTACCATCAAGAGGTACGAAAACCACGTCTTGCGCTGTGGTAATATCTTGAATAGCAGGATTAGGAGTACCAATGGTGAAAACAAAACCGTCTACAGCGCGGTCTTTGAATTGGTCAGCAGTTTCGCCATAAGGCAAGAAGATAGGCTCTACGTTTTTATAATCAAGACCATAGAAACCAAAGATTTGGCGACAGTTTACTTCGTTACCGCTGCCACGAGCGCCTACGGAAACTTTTTTGCCTTTAAAATCAGCAAAAGCTTTCACGCCGCTGTCTTGGCTTGCCACAACGTGTACGTATTCAGGATATAAACGACCAATGGCGCGTACTTTACCAAGCTTTGTTTTAAAAGGAGCAATACCGTTATAAGCAGAGTGTGCAACGTCATTTTGTAAAATAGCTAAGTCTACTTCGCCAGCTTCGATAAGACGCATATTTTCACCGGAAGCACCAGTAGTTTGGGCAGTTACGGAGAAATCGCCGCCGCTTTTAGAAGTCAATGTTTGGCTCAAAGCACCGCCTAAAGGATAATACACACCTGCCGCGCCACCTGTACCCATAGTAAGGTGCTTGGTGGCAGCAAAACCTGTAGATGCCATCAGCACCAATGCAGCAGACAAAGTCAAAAGTAACACACGTTTCATAAATAAGCCTCCAATTTCTGTTATACAAAAAAAAGTAGAACGCCAACACAAGGTTCTAAGCGTTATGTTTATTTAACGACGCTCAAACACTTTGTTATGGTAACGCACATTGAAAACAGTCGCAAGAAAAAGATTTTCCCCCATTACAATGAAAAGATTAATATATATTAAAAAAATAAAAACCCTTCCTCCTATAAGAGCTCTTGCCCATTGCTTTAAAATGCGCTACAGAAGAAGAGATATACTTAGGGTGTGGTTTGTATAAAATCCTGCACGCAATTCTATGGATTTACGGAGTTATTGTATACTTTCTTGAAAATGATGTAGTGCAGGAAAAACAACTATTAAAGGAGGCTATTCATGTTCCATTCCAAACGATTCACAGCCGTTGCCGGAGCTATCGTGCTCAGTACCTTTGTTGTGACAGGTTGTGCCAGCAAATACGGCGCACAAACGACAAACGTACAACACTATCCTACCTGCTACCAACCTGTGGCAGAACTGCGTAAAGACGAAAACATTGTGGCAAGCTCCACAGCCACGGGCGCCATAGGCGGTGCTATTTTTGGTGCTATCATTGGCGGTCTTGTTACAGGTAAAGCCAGCGGAGCTCTTGCCGGTGCAGCCGTTGGCGGTGCCAGTGGTGCTGTTGCTGGTAACATTCATGGTAAAAACCAACAAGCCAAACGTGATGCGGAGTTTTATAACAAATATGCCAGTCAGCTCAATGCTGAAACGGCCTCTATGAACCGTGCCACAGCCGCTGCTAAAATCGCTTCTCAATGCTATGAAAGAGAATTTCAAGCCGCCATCAGCCAAACCAAAGCCGGTACTATGACTAAACAACAATTGAGCGCACGTTACACAGAAATCCGCGCTGGTCTTGAAGAAACTTCTCGTATTTTGCAAACAACTTATACCAATACTGCAGAAAAAGATTCTGAGTATCAACAAGTTATGGCACAAGAAGTGGGTGGACAACAAAATCTACAAATAGCCCAAAAACACCCTGAAAAAATCAAAACTCCGCAAGTTCGTGCCGTGGCTCAAAGCACCAACACATGGAGAGCTTCTCGTACAGAACTTCAAAGTACAAAAGTTTCTGTTGACCAACAAATAGCGACCAACGACGCCATCTTACAAGCAGCATTGGAAGGTTAATATGTCTGACGTGCAAAATTCTGATACTAAAGCAACGCCGCAAGACCAAGGGTCATCTACCACAGGTAATGAGCCCACGTCTGAACAAAATCCTGAGACCGCGCAAAGCGAACAAGAAACACAAGCCCCCGCCAGAGCTTGGTATGCAAGCCCGTGGCTTTGGGGAATACTGCTCTTTCTTGGCATCGTAGCTGTGCTTGCATGGATTTTCTGGCATCAATGGCAAGCGCATCTTGCCCTTACAGAAAAAGACGCTGCGCTTGTTTTGGAACAACAAGATCGTAACGCCGGTCTTGAAGCAGAACTTGCACGTTTGAAAGCCTTACTAGCTGAAGAACCTTGTATTATTAAAGAAAGGCTTCCCCAACTATCTCAAGAAGGGCAAGCGCTTCAAATACCCAAACAAGGTTCTGGCATAGCTCCAGGGGGGACAACAGCTCCCCCCCCAGCTTCAAATCCTGAAGTAGAAAAGCCCACACCTGCAGAAGCACCGCCGCCAGCAGCACCGCCAGCAGCGCCTCAAAGCGCGTCTGCTATGGCACAGAAACTGGAAAATGCCACAGTTCTTGTGCTGTCCCAAGAGCCTTCGGGCTTACAAATGGGCACGGGCTTTTTCATCGCGCCTGGTATAGTGCTCACCAATCAACATGTAGTGGGCTCTGGGCAAGGCACTGTGTATGTTGTGGGCAAATTTCAAGGCGGCGTCACTAAGGCAAAAGTTTTAACCATAAGCGCTAATCCCGCACGCGATTACGCTGTATTACAAATATCTAATACAGATGTAGCACCTCTTTCTCTTTCTACACAGGTGGCCCGTACACAAAAAATCAGCACATGGGGATTCCCCTCTGCTGTGACCGATGATGACCCTAAGTTTAAAGAACTTATGGCAGGTAAAACCACGCAAGTTCCTGAAGTTATTTACTCCGAAGGCACTGTCAGCGTTATACAAGAAAAAAATCCTGCGCTCATCGTGCATACTGCCATTGTATCCCAAGGCAATAGCGGTGGTCCACTTGTGAACGAACAAGGTGAGGTTGTGGGTATCAACACCTATATTCAGATGGACAAACAATCCTATCGTCAATCAAGCCTTTCCATTGTGACCGCGGATATTATTAAATTTTTACAAGAGCATAATATTCCCTTCACCTTAGCCTCTGCCCATAAGGAGTAGTTATGGCTGGCATATTTTTACACACCACCAAACGCTCCTTAGTGCGCCCCTTGGCTAGCCAAGGCATATTGGCAACGGATTGCTATTTTCAATTAGAATCCTTGTTGCGCTCTTTGGGCGCAGAACATGTGGCGCTTTTTGCAGAGCCTGTGCACGGCGCTGGCGATGCAGGACAGGAAAGTATAGATTGGTAT
The DNA here is from genome assembly GCA_964369335.1 of uncultured Desulfovibrionaceae bacterium. Classification (GTDB taxonomy): domain Bacteria; phylum Desulfobacterota; class Desulfovibrionia; order Desulfovibrionales; family Desulfovibrionaceae; genus CAYJAD01. Next base: position 11,166 of record CAYJFR010000011.1, read on the forward strand.
ACACACGAATCTTGCGCAGGACAGCCACAACAACTTTCAAGCTTAAGCCCAGAAGAAAAAGAACAAGTCTTTCAAAAAATACAAAGACTTGTGACGGATATAAACGCAAAATCCGATTCTTTACAACAAAGTAGAGATTCTCGGCACATACTTTCTGGAGAAATACTCAAACTCGCCTTACAATATCCCAATGAAGACTCCATATGGGTAGTGGGCGGTCAACCCGTACTCACCAACTGGGGCTTTGCTTCAGGAACAATAGGCGCGCAACCAGAAGACCTTGCACGTGTCGCTGCTGTTATGCCCATAGCCGCCGCCCCCGTAGCCGCTGCGCCTGTAGCTGCTGCTCCTGCCGCTGTGGCTGCCGCGCCCATAGCTGCCCCCGTCGCGGTTGCCAGTACAGGACGCGGATGCCTTGCATGGCTTTTGCCCTTGCTTTTATTACTCTTATTGCTCTTACTTTTACTGGCCGCGCTAGGCTTATTACCCTTTGCTCTGCCCTTCCCCACCTCATGCTTGCCTAAGCCAGAAATCAATGTTGAGCTTGAATCAGCCAAAAAGCATGAAGTGGATTTATATGCTGAACTAGACGCGCTCCGTTTACAACTCAGAGAAAAGGCAGCCCTGTGCCTTCCTCCTCAAGCAGAAGCTCCTAAACTTCAAATACCCAAACAAGAGCCGCCTAAAATGCAAATTCCTAAGCAGGAACCTGTGACAGAACCGCCTGTGGAAGAACCCAAAGAGGAGCCGCCCCTAGACGAACCTTTTTTGGGTATGACGCCTGTGGAAGAGCCCAAAAAAGAAGAACCTAAAAAAGAGCCGCCTAAAAAGGAAGAGCCTAAGCCCAAACCTAAGCCTAAGAAAAATGAGTCTTTAGAAATTCCTGAAGACAAAAACGACATGGCATTCCTTGAAGGATGCTGGGTAAGTAATACAGGTCTTGTCAACAGCAGAACCAATGAGCCTATTATTGCAGAATATTGCTATGACAAAAAAGGAAAAGGACGTCGTTTTGTACGTGAAAAAGACGGCTCCGTCTGCACAGGTAGTGCCACCGCAAAATTTTCTGGTAATGGCGCCCTCCTTATGGAATCAGGTACTGCCAGATGCCCCGACGGCTCCGGCTATAGTGCACAACAAGTACAATGCACAGGTTCTGAGTCAAACACCTCATGCAGAGGTAATGAGTTGAGTGGTAGAAACACAACATGGAAAGCAGATTTTCGTAGGAAGTAAGGAACAATGGAAAAAAAACATAATACAGTAAGTCTTATTCCCGGCGGTTGTCCCCAATTTTTGGATTTTGAATTTCGTCTTTCTTCCTTAACAAGACTGACGCGTCATTTCAAAGAAGAAAAAAAAGTTCACACCAGTACTTCAGAAAGCCGTTATGAGCATTACCTACGCTGCCTTGCGGAAGTAGATGGAGTGTATATTGACCAACTCACAGGCGAAGCTTGTGACAGTGACTACTCTTTTGACACGCGTGATGAGCGCCGTGTCCTTAGTCTTTGGCAAGATTCTTGGATACCACTACCCTTTTTGCGCACACGCGGACAAAAATGGGAAGAAGACGGTTCCGAGCGTTTTGAGTGTGGCCCTTCCAACTGGGTTCGTGCGCGCATGACCAAAAAAGATAAAGATTCTGATGTTTATGCGCTCACTATTATGTTTGACACCAATGTAGAAGAGATGCCCAACCATGCGGCACAAGCTGAACCTTCCAATGGTCAAGACGAGTATACCGGCGAGCAATACTACGCCCTTTCCCCGCGTGATGTAGTGGCGCACGGAACCTTTGCCCTGGCACATCATGTACGTGATAACGCATGGTTTTTAAACGCCTCGTGGGTAGATACATGGCTTTTAAATATCTACACAGCCGCTGAAAGAAAAAAAGGAAAAAGACGCTCTTACGACGATGAAGGCTATGTTCTCAAACATTTAGCTTCGTATTTAACATGGCTTGAAGTTGTACGCGAAGTATTGAGCACCACCACAGTACAAGTTATCAATCCTGAACGTGAACAACCCGTCGAAGTAGACCTTATTCTTGATATTGGCAACTCGCGTACCACAGGCATATTGGTAGAAACCATGCCTGGACGTCCTACCAATCTCAACGACAGTTATTTGCTTGAACTACGTGACCTTTCAAGTCCAGAAAATATTTACAGTGAGCCTTTTGAAACACGTGTAGAGTTTGTAGAAGCACATTTTGGCGATGACGCTCTAAGTCGTCGCTCAGGACGGCGCACGCCCGCTTTTGCTTGGCCTTCTGCCGTGCGTGTGGGCGCAGAAGCCGCGCGCCTTGCCACGCATGCCTTTAACGCCGAAGGAAGCACAGGCATGTCTAGTCCTAAACGCTACTTATGGGACGAGCGCCCTTGGCCACAAACATGGCGTTATAACACTGGCGGCCCACAAGAACCCATGGTCACCCGTGGGCTTTTCCCTCGTCAAGTGAATCGTGAAGGTACGCCACTTTCCTGCTTTGGAACACCGCAGGTCAACAGAGTTAAAGAGTTACGCAACCAAAAACAAGAGCCTGCTTTTGAATCACTCTTTACGCGTTCTTCGCTCATGCTCTTTATGGTGGGTGAAATTATCACCCAAGCTCTTGTGACCATCAACTCCCCTGCCGTACGTTCACGCCGTGAGCTGCCCAATATGCCACGCCGCTTACGCCGTATTTTATTCACCGTACCCACAGCCATGCCCGTAGCAGAAAAGCGTATTTTCCGCCGTTGGGTGTCTTGGGCTGTGCGTGTTATTTGGGAAGCTTTACGCTGGAATCAATGGTATGTGGGTGACAAAACAAAAATGACCCGCGGTGCCAAAGACTACCGTACAAGCCCACAAGTGCGTTGTGATTGGGACGAGGCTTCCTGTTCTCAAATCGTCTATATTTACAATGAATTAATTGTAAAATATCATGGCGACGCTCATTATCTTTTTGACCTACTTGGTAAAAGGCGTGAAGCCTATGGCAATAAACCTTGTGTACGCATAGCTTCCATAGACACCGGTGGCGGCACCATGGATTTGTCCATTGCCACCTATGAGCTTGCCAGCGGCGAAGGTGACACAGCCCATATCAGTCCGCATATGGAATTTCGCGACGGCTTTAATATAGCTGGCGATGAAGTTTTACGCGATATGGTCTCACAACACATCATCCCCTGCCTCACTGACGCTTTTTCTAAGGCAGGTATACGTGAACCACGCACACTTATAGGGCAGCTCTTTGGGCGCAATGCCATTGGTGTTTCTCAAGAACAACGCAACCTACGGGCGCGCTTTGTGCGCCAAGTGACTGTACCTATAGCTGTGGGAATGTTGAGTATTTGCGAATTATTATACCAAAATACCACAGAAATTCAAGAAAGCCACCCGCCTTTCACCTGCCGTTTCGGAGATTTTTTCACCCAAGTAGACATTTCAGAAGAACCTAACACGGACGAAGAGGCCGTAAAATATGTTCCTTTTAGTATATTAGAAGAAGGGCTTTTACCGGACTCTTTTTTCTATCCCATGCCCCAAGAACATATCATTAAAGCCGTGGAGCAAGCCGTCAAAGCTTACTTACCAGCCAACGCCCACTTCTCACTCATGGATGTAGAATTGCGTATCAGCCCTAGCGCCGTAGAAAACACCATACGCGCCACCCTAGGGCCTGCACTGGGAGCTTTATGCGAAGTGGTCAATCTACATGATTGTGACCTTTTACTACTTACGGGGCGTCCCAGCGCGTGGAATGGCATAGTCTCTCCCATATTGGCAAAAATGCCTGTACCCATGCATCGTATTGTTCCCATGCGTCAATACCATGTGGGTAATTGGTATCCTTTTGCTGACGTACACGGACGCATTACCGACCCCAAAACCACTGTCGTTGTGGGTGCTATTTTATGTGCCTTAGCTGAAGGTAACCTTGAAGGATTTTCCTTTGATGTTGTCAACTTACAACTGACATCTACGGCGCGCTATGTAGGAGAAATGGATATTAACGGGCAGTTGCGCCGTCCTAAGGTATGGTTTGAAGTAGATGTGGATAATACTAAGGAAATAACCTTGACCCACAGCGTCAACTTCGGAGGTCCTTTACCTATTGGCTATAGACAATTAGACGCAGAACGCTGGCCCACTACGCGTTATTATTTGCTCACCTTTAGCTCAGAAGAGGCGCGCGAGCGTGCTTCTGGACGTCTCCCCTATAAGGTTGAGGTTGAACTTCTTGTTTCTGAATTGAATGTGGATCAAGAGCAGAATACCAATAGCGAAAGAGATGAAGGTGATTTTGAAATTTTAGGCATTCAAGATAAAAATGGAAATCCTATCGACAAAACAGATGACCTTGAATTCCGTTTACAAACCCTTCCCCTTGACGAAGGTTACTGGCTTGATACCGGTGTTATTAGCAATTCTTAGCCTTAATAAAGCTTAGAGAGAGTGAGGAAATATAGTATGCAACCAGAAGATCAACAACTTGCCAATCATTGTCAAGGCTTACAACAAAATACACAAAAAGCCATACAATGGCTTGACGCCAATAAAGAACTTATTGGTAAAGAATATGACAGTATACACGCAGAGCTACGCCGTGCCAACCGCGCCTTTCAAAAAGGGCAACGTGCTGCTCAGCGTAAAATGTGTGTAGGTGTGTTTGGAGAAAGTCAAGCAGGAAAGTCATATCTTATCTCTACCCTTGCACGTGACGCACAAGGAACGCTTATTACCGACTTTAGCGGTTTGCATCACGACTTTATCAGTGAAATCAACCCTCCAGGGGGCAAAGAATCCACAGGTCTTGTCACAAGATTTACCACAACGGCGCCTGAAAATACGCCACAAGGGCATCCTATTCGCTTACGCTTGCTCACAGAATGTGATATAGTGCGAATACTTGCCAATACCTATTATGCCGACTGCGACCATAAAGAAGTTCCGGAGTTAGACGACCTTTTAGCAAATTTGAAGAGTATTGAACCTTTATACAATGATTCCTATAAAGGTGAGATTACCTCCGACGATGTTGAAGAATTGCGCGAATATGTCGTACTCAATTTTGCTTCGCGCCCCCGTGTACAGCTTTTACAAAGGGCGTATTGGCAACGCGCCATGAGTTTGGTCTCTGGTCTAACCTTACAAGATCGTGCTAAATTGTTTGCTATTATTTGGGATAATGTACCAGAATTTACAGAGCTTTTTATAAAACTTAGCACAATACTGCAAAATCTGGGACATGCTGATGAAGCCTATTGCGCCATTGAATCTCTTATCCCTCGTGATAATAGCATCATTGACGTAAGCTTACTTAAAGATCTGCTCCAAAGACATGGCGATGGCAGTGATATGCTTAACCTTGTGTGTAAAGATGGAAAAAGCACGCAAATTCCACGCACCCTCGTAACGGCAATTACAGCAGAAATCACCATTCCCATGAAAGAAAAGCCTGATGATTTTTTTGATCATACAGATCTTTTAGACTTTCCTGGCTACCGCTCTCGCGAACAATTCAGTGATTTACGTAGTGAATTAAAGCGTGAAGAAGCTTTAGAAACCATGTTCTTACGCGGTAAGGTAGCCTATCTTTTTGAAAGATATTGTGCCGAAAGAGAGCTGACAAGCATGCTTTTATGCGTAGGGCCTAGCAACCAGAACGTAAAAGACCTTCCGCGCGCTGTACAGCAATGGATTGCCAGCACTCATGGTGAAACACCAGAGCGTCGCGCGCAGTCTAAATCTGCCCCTGCTCTGTTCTTTATTCTTTCTAAAATGGATATAGAATTTATAGAAACCAAGGGCACGCCTTCTGTCAGTGAACGCTGGACCAACCGTATTACGGCTTCCTTACTGGAACCTTATGGAAAAAGCTATGACTGGCCCACCAATTGGGACGGAAAAGGGGCTTTTAATAATGTGTTCCTCTTGCGTAACCCCAATGTCTTCAATAAAACAACCTTTGATTATGATGGAGACAAAGAAATAGGCATACGAGCAGACCAAGAAAGCTATATGCAAGAGCATCGTGAAGCTTTTTTGAACTCTCCTCTTATACAGCAACACGTCGCAAATCCTGAAGTAGTGTGGAACGCTGCTATGCAACTCAATGACGGTGGCATTCAGTTACTGCGCACCTCCTTACGCCCCTTATGTCATCCATCACTCAAACGCGAGCAGATTACTGTTACTTTAGCTCAAAGCATAGAAAAAGTGCACAGCGTGCTCAACCCACACTTTAAAAGTGATGATAAAGAAGAAGAGCGTAAACGCAAAGATTTATTAGCACGAAAACTTGTTACTATTTTATCTGAAATCATTAAATTACAGCGTTTTGGAGAGTTTTTGCGAGCTTTTCAAGTACTTGACCATAACATACGTGATTTATATTTTAAAACAGAACACGAACGCCTACACGAAGGGGACAGCGGCGCTACTCTCATTGGCACACCAGAAGAAATTGAGATTGATGATTTTTTTGACGATCTCCCTTCTGAAGTCAATGTTGAGACCGCCCCTACTCAAGAAGAAAGTTCCACTCAGTCTTATCAAGATGAAGCCGAACGCTTCACCGATATTATTATACAATACTGGATAGAGCAAATGCGCTCATTGACAGGTAATGTAAAAGCACAACAATACTTTAAGTTTCCAGAAAGCGAATGGGGACAACTGGTGCACGAGTTTATTATCGCCGTAGGGCATCGTGGTGTTGCTCAAAAAATGACCGAAGCACAAAGACGTGTTTCCAGCTATAGAAACCTTGCCCGCGAGCAATTAGTATGGAAACAAGCAAGCATTGCCGCCGATACGCTCAACGCCTTTATTTGTTGGCTTGGCTTTGACCCACGCTATAACGATGCCGCAGCGCGCACCATACTTGCCAAGGGTAATCCTGTGGAACTTTTTGCGCCGCCTAAACAGCATAATTTCCCTTTCTTACCTGAAGAAACCGTAGCCTATGATAAAAAATACTATACGGAATGGATAAGAGCCTTTATACATACCTTACACGCCAATGTGGACAGCGCAGAGGGTGGTAAATTTGACCGTGAACAAAATACTCTTTTAGGTTCTATTTTAACAGCATATTCCATGCCCACGACGAATTAAGGATATATCATGCCAGCAAATTTCATTTCTGACCCTCATAAAGGCGCAGGTTACGGCATCATTGAAGTGCATCCCATACAATGCAATGATGCCCCCACCTTTGCCCTTGTAAATGCTTCTAACAGATTATGCCTTTCGCCAGAAGGTTGGCAAAATTCCGAAGTGTTCTTAGAGCCTACAGAATGGCATTGTGAAAATGATCTTTTGCGCCTTTTCGTAGGTCCTCAAGTGGTAGACAATCTCGACAGTCTTGATTTGTATAAATTGTCTGTCAAAGATGCTTCAGGCGCAGTAACTTCTTTTAACCTTGCCATTGAAGATATTTTACAGTCTTCCATGACAGGCGGTGATGGCATGGGCGCGGCGGCTCCTGTGGCAGCGGCAGCGGTAGTTGCTCCTGTGGTAACTCCCGAACCAGAGCCAGAATCTGAACCAGAACCAGAGCCTACTCCTCCCGCACCTTTACCAGAAGTGGACATGCCACCGCAAGAACCTCCTAAGCGAAATCTTCTGCCTATTATCATAGGTATTTGTCTGCTTTGTGCCTTGCTTGGCGGTGCTTTGTGGTGGTATTTTACACAATACAAAGGCGCAGACGCACAAGACCCTACACAAACTGAAGAACAACAGAAAAAGGACGATGCGGCAAAAGACGCTGACGCCACTAAGGATAAAGAAGGCGACGCTGACAAAGATAAGGACGCAGCAGCAAAAGACGCTGACAGCGGAAAAACTCCTGAAGGTGAAACGCCTGCTGATAAAGGTGCAGAAGGAGCTAACGGTGCTGACAACGCAAGCGGCGCAGGTTCTAGTAGTACAGGATCTGGCAGCGCTTCCCTCAGCCCCTTAGCTTCCGCCAGAGAACTTTTGAGCAAAAATGACACTGGTGAAAAAAGCCACGAGTTAGCCACCAGCTTGAAACCTCAAGTCGGTAATGATGCCAATGCTCAAGACGCTGTCTTTCTCTTATTGGAAGATGCCGCGCAAAAAGGTGTAGGCGGTGCTATGAGAGAATTGGGAGATTATTATGATCCTTCCACTTCCACTCCCAAGGGTAGCATCATGCCTGACGGACAAGAAGCGCGCTCTTGGTACACAAAAGCACAAGAAGCAGGCGATGCCAACGCCGATGCGGCTTTGCAAAACTTACGCACTTGGGCTGAAGAAGAAGCCAAAAAAGGTAATGCTACAGCTAAGAGCTTACTTGAATCTTGGAAACAATAAATACTTGAGTCATACAGAGAAATACACGAGGTAAAAATCATGAAAATATTCCATAAAGCACTTTTTCTTGCTTTTTTCCTCGTGTTGTATCCTTTGTCTTGCCATGCATTGTCAACACTGCGTGTGTGTCTTCCCGACGATAATATCCCGTATTCTTTCATGGACGATGAAGGAATACGTCACGGTTTTGACTTAGATATTATGAAAGCTATGGAATTACCGTATGATATAGAGTTTGTTCCAGAAGATTATGCCACAGCTCTTGCCATGCTGGACAACGGTTCTTGTCATATGCTTCTTTCTAGCCGTATGATAACACCGGCGCTCAAAAAGCGCTTTCTTCTCTCCTACCCTCATTTACAATCGAATCTTCATGCTTTAGTGTTAGATCAAAGCCATTTAAAGGATAATGACGGCTTACAATACAGTCTTGTGGGCGTTATTAAAGGGAGCTCGGCAGAAAAATACGCTTTTAAAAAACTTATTAACAGTACTATTATTGCCTTGACCCAAAAAAATATTCTTGTATCGCTTCTCCTTCAAGGAGAAATAGAAGCCCTTATTGGTGACAAGACATTCTTGCTTCTCGTACAAAACTCGCATAAACATTTACAGATGCTGGAACCATACCTTGAAGAACAAAATTTCGGCTATATTTTTTCCAAAAAGAACGAAGCTCTTCAACAAGAAGTAAGCAATGCCGTAAAAAAACTTGAAGATGAAGGGATTCTTGCTGAAATATATAGTCAGTGGTTTGAACCTCAACAACAAGAAACACCCACAGAATAAGGTCATGTTCCTTGTACAGGCTTTTTTCAATAAAATATCACTTTTGGAGCAGTATTATGCGTAAATCTGTCCTTGTGCTTTTGTGCATAGCGTTTTTGTGTGCCTTACACAGCGAAGCTTTTGCAGCCACGCCTCTCTTACAAGAGGGAAAACAGACCTTGTATCAACGCATTGTCACCCATCCCAATGCGCAACTTATGCGAAGCCCCAGCGCCAACGCCGCTGTTGCGCAAGAGTCTGTGAAGCCTTTCACCGTCTTTTATGTGTATGCTAAGCAAAATAATTGGTTGCAAGTTGGCCCTTTGGGGCGCGAGCCCCTAGGTTGGATTGAACAAACAAAATCCACCCAATGGAATCAATCCTTAACTTTGCTCTTAACAGAAAGAAGCGCGCGTAATCCCCTTCTTTTCTTTAAAAATGAAAAAGGGCTTTTAGATATCTGTACCTCTACGCAGATGGAAAAAATTCTTTCTGACATACAAAAATCTGCCCTTAACAAAGACAGTGCCGCTCTTGACGCTTCCAACGTAGTAGCCACCGAGCCCACAGCCAAAGAAGGGGCGGTAGCCGCTGAGCGTTTTTACCTTATGCCTATTCTTTCCATGAAAGATCCTTTTGAAGGGGTAAAATTCTTAGAAGTGGCGTCCATTGACCCTGGTCAAAGCAAGGAGGAGCTAGACAAAAGCAAGCCACGCACAGCCATTGCCTTTGTTATCGACACCACCATTTCCATGAAGCCCTATATTGACCAGAGTTTGAATGTTATTCGCTCTGTATACGATCAATTAGAGGGCGCCGAGCTAGAAGAAGACGTAGCCTTTGGTGTAGTGGCTTTCCGTAGCAGTCCAGAAGCCAGACCCGGCACGGAATATGAAAGCCGTGTAGTCAGCGACCTTGTGACAGCCAAAGATCGTGAAATGTTAGAATCAGAATTGGCAAAAGTGAAAGAAGCCAGTGCCTCTACGCACACCTTTACGGAAAACTCCCCTTCCGGTGTGAAAATGGCTTTAGATTCTTTGAGCTGGTCAGACTACAGCACACGTATACTTATTGTGATTACCGACGCAGGTCCTTTGCCTCCTAGCGACCCTTACGCTACTGTAAAAATGGATATTCCTGAGCTGGCCGACTATGCTCGTACTAAGGGAGTGCGTCTTTCTGCTTTGCACATTAAATCCCCCAAGGGCAAAAAAGACCATACGGAAGCAGAGCAAGCCTATCGCATGCTTACCCGTCTTTCCGATGAGCGTTCTAACTATTTGTCCATCAATGCCAACACCATACAAGAAGGTGTAAAAAACTTTGGCGTTGTTTCCAAAGCTTTGACTTCTGGTATTGTGTCCATGGTAAAAATGACTCTTGACGGTAAGCTTGTCACCAAGCCCGCCAATGAGCCCGGTAAAAAATTGAATGCTGAAGAAGAAGCCCAGCAAATGGCGGCCGCTTTAGGCTATGCCATGCAATTGGAGTTTTTCGGTAAGGCCAATGAAGTACGCGCGCCTTCAGTTCTTGATTCTTGGATTGCTGATATGGACTTGCAAAAGCTTGCCCACGGTGAACAAGTTTCTACTGTAGAAGTAGCTGTACTTTTAACCAAAAACCAGCTCAACGACTTGAGTCAACAGCTTAAAATCATCATTGACAATGCCGAGCGCACCAAAAAAACCGACGCCAAGGACTTTTTCCAAGGTATTTTGTCTGCGTCTACTCGCGCCGCACGTGACCCCAACAGCCCCATGCCTCAAGGGCAAAACCTTTCGCAGCTGGGCGTCCTTGGTGAGTTCTTAGAAGGGCTTCCTTACAAGAGCGATATTATGTTGCTACGCGAGGAAGATTGGTATCGCATGAGCATTGGTCAGCAAACAACCTTT
>CAYJFR010000012.1:0-5950 GCA_964369335.1 uncultured Desulfovibrionaceae bacterium
TCTCCACCCAAGACCATGCCGCCGCCGCCATTGCTGAACTTGGCTATGCCAAAGTATTTGCATGGAAGGGTGAAACCTTAGAGGAATACTGGTGGTGCACAGAAATGGCTATGACATGGCCTGACGGTTCTGGTCCTGACCTTATTGTGGACGACGGCGGCGACGTAACTCTTATGTTCCACAAAGGCGTAGAAGTAGAAAACAATCCTGCCTTGTTAGAGCAAAAGTACGACAATAAAGAATTCCAAATTATTATGAATCGCCTTGCTCTTTCTTATGAAAAAGACAAAACTCGCTGGCAACGTGTTACCGCCAATATTAAGGGTGTTTCTGAAGAAACCACCACAGGCGTACACCGCTTGTATCAGTTGGCAGAAGAAGGCAAGCTTCTTTTCCCCGCATTCAACGTCAACGATTCTGTAACCAAGTCTAAATTTGACAACTTGTATGGTTGCCGCGAATCCTTGGCTGACGGTATCAAGCGCGCCACTGACATCATGATTGCCGGTAAGGTTGTGGTTGTTATCGGTTACGGCGATGTGGGCAAAGGTTGCGCACAATCCATGCGTGGCTTTGGCGCTCGCGTTCTTGTGACAGAAGTTGACCCCATTTGCGCTTTGCAAGCCGCCATGGAAGGCTACGAAGTGACCACCGTGGAAGACGCTCTTGCCGAAGGTGACATCTTTGTAACCTGCACAGGCAACTATCATGTTATTACTGGCGCTCATATGGAAGGCATGAAAGACGAAGCCATTGTGTGCAATATCGGTCACTTTGATAATGAAATCGAAATGAGCTACCTTGAAGATACCGACGGCATCACTTGCTTAAATATTAAGCCTCAAGTGGACAAGTGGACTTTGAAAAGCGGCCGCTCCATTGTGGTTCTTGCTGAAGGTCGTTTGGTTAACCTTGGCTGCGCCACAGGCCACGCCAGCTTTGTTATGTCTAACAGCTTCACCAACCAAGTACTTGCACAGCTTCGCCTTGCCAGCGACAGCACCTTAGAGAAAAAAGTTTACATATTACCTAAGGAATTGGATGAAGACGTGGCTCGCTTACACCTTGACCGCCTTGGCGTAAAGCTCACCACACTTACCCAAGAACAAGCCGACTACCTTGGCGTCAACGTCAATGGTCCTTTCAAGGCTGACCATTACAGATATTAATCGTTATTGACGACATTGTTGTATATAAAGGGAGAGGCTTACGGGCTTCTCCCTTTTTTTATTTTAATTATGCCTGCAAGTGCCCTCTTGCCTTGTTTGCTTTTTCTATGTTATCTAAAACTAGCCATTATTTTTTACTTTTTTATGTAATTGACAGGAGAAAGAAATGAAACGAAGCCTTTCAACACTCATGTATGGTCTTATGGTGATTCTTTTATGCACATCTCATGTATACGCACAAGATTTTTCTAAAAAAGAATTAAAAGAAATGACTGCCTTTGCAGCAGCTTTTGCGGAATCAGGTATATGGAATTTTGATGTTGAATACGCAAAAAAAGAAATGCCAAACACTTTTATTTATTTTGCCGTTAACCATATTTTACATAAGCACCCCAAAACAAAAGTGACGTATAAAGGTAATATGGCCTATATAGACGAAAAGTTTGTGAGAGAATTGACAAAAAAATATTTCCAGTATGATTTTACAAACCCCAAGGGTGATTCTGTTATTGAATATAAGGACGGAAAATTTATTACAAATATGGATGATTACGTTTCACAGAGTAAATATATGAGAACAGCTAAAGTGACAAAAGCCCGTAGAACTTCTGACGGTACTATTGAAATGATAGGAGAGATGTGTGACTTTCATACTGGAGAGTCCTTTAGACAACCTTTCCTCCTCACAGTGGAGATTCATCAAATTGATGGTAAAAACACATGGATTGCTACAAGCATGCGTACGCTCATGTAATGTATGAGGGCTTATTTTTACAACTACGTGCTGTTTTATAAAAACAAAAAAAGGAACACTGCATATGACAGCGTTCCTTTTTTATTATGTAACTAAATGTAATTTCTTAATAAGACGGAATTTTTTCCACAGGCTCTGAAAGGAAAAACTCGCCTTTTTGAATCCATTTTTTAAGCTCATCGGCAATTTCCAAGGAAAGACTGTAACTGGTGAGGGGAACGGTTTTCACTTTTTTATTCATAAGTTCAATTTCACCGCTCATAAGCTCATCAAAGGGCGCGTGAGCTAAAATCTTGGGAATACCGTTGGGGTAATCGTGCCCATAGTCTTTGATGGGCATAAGAATATCGCTGTTATCTGCTCCCGTAAACCATGCAATTTCCTCATTTAAAATAGGAATAGGAATACCCACACCCACATTGAGACTGCATCCGTAGCCAATGAGCGAAACGGCGCGTATATATCTTTGCTGCATCTTTTTTAAGTCCCCTTTGAGCATGAGCGTGCCCGATGCTGTGAGAGGAATACCGCGTTCTGTGCGCTGTGGGTTGGGAACGTGTTGCGTGCCTGCACCAATAACATAACCCACACCGCCACCAAGGAAGATACGCGTTCCCATACCGATGGTACGGAAATAAGGGTCATTGAATAGCGGCGACAAGTGCCCTGCCGTGGCATAGTTCAGGTTTTGCATATTGGGGCGTAATGGCCCCATATAGGTATAAATAATACGACCCGTAAGGTTAACGGCGGCGTTGTAATTTTGATAGCAATTTCTAGGATTTAATAATTCTGCATAAGGCAAGTCAGCCAAGGTGATATGCCTGTCTTGCATACGTCTTGGGTAACAGTCTGTGCCGTAAGATTGCGATTGTAAGTGAACGGTTTTCCCTGCTACTAAGTCTTCGATGGCATGAGCACCACCATAGGCAAAAGTGCCAGGGTAGGGCTCGTTGAGGGGATCACCCTCTTTCATTTCTGTCACACCTAAATAGCCGTCTGCAGCGGCAATACCGCCGTAACAAGGCACGCCATTGATGCTTATTTTAGAGGAGCGCATAGTAGGCGGTTCTGGTTGCCCCATATTAAATAGCAAACCGGAAGAGCACATGGGTGAAAAAGTGCCTGTGGTAACGACATCAACCTCTTTTGCGGCTTCTTCTTTACCAAGACGACGAACTATTTCACACATTTCTGCAGCGTTTACCACAACGGCTTTGCCGGATTTGATGCGTTCGTTGATCTGTGCAATGGTCTTTGTAACTTTTGTATGGGACATGATATTCTCCTTTAATTGACAGCTATTAGCAGTAACAGACAACTTTTTCTTAGTAAACACGTTAGACAGCCCCTAATCCACATGCGCCCCATCACCCAAATGACGTACAAAACCTTTGCCATTGTTACTTAAATTTAATGCCGCCACATAGCCATAACCACGGTAAATTTCACTAATATAGGCTTCAAAACTGCCAGAAAAGTACGGCGTAGCCAAATGCATACAATAGTTGACTAATCTTTTATAGTCGCGCAAACGCCGCAGACCTGGATTACAAGAAAATCCGTGCCAAATATTTAAATAACCATAATGCAAAAAAGCAAAATCACCGCGTTCATGCACAGTATAGGCGTAACCAATATCGTCAGCGGCTCGTAAATGTACTTGTAATAAAGTGGGGGAAAATTCCAGAATACGCAAAGAGCTTTCTATAAATTGCGGTGCATAAAATTCCCAATCATCTTCGCAATGGAAAATATAATCGGTGCGCACATGACTGTAAGCAATATCTATGGATAAAGGCTGTCCAAGACGCGTCACGTTTTTTATGCAGCGCACGGGATACATTTTCCTGTATTTATCTAAAAGCTTTTCAGGACTATGGGGGCTGTCTTCAATGACTAAAATTTCTTTAACACCCTTAAAAGTATTGTACTTACAAAAGCTGTCTAAGGTTTGCTCAAGTAAATCATGTCTATTGCACGATGTGAGCACCATAGTGACTTCTGGTTTAAGAGCTGGCAAGGGCATAGAGTTTCCTTTGCTTTTGGTTTGTTAGATTAGGTATAAACAATACATATGACTGCTAGAGTATACAAATATCTGAGCCCAAAGCTCAAGAAGAAAAATACAAGGCTCACCCATGTATAAGTGAGCTTTAATATAAAAATATCAACTTATTAGATAAGACCTTGCACACTCAGCATTACATGCGCCACCACAGCAGAACCTAAAAAAGTTCCGCCAAATACAAATAAAGACACAATGGCGATTTTCCAGCCCACTTGCTTGAGCTTTACCATATCTTTACCTAAGGAAATACCAACATAAGCCAGCACAACGGTTGTAATGGAAAGAAGTTCAATATGTTGTGTCTTTTCAATAACAAAAGCAGATATGGGGGAGATAGGTATGCTTACCAAAACACCAATCAAGGTTATCCATCCAATAATGGGGAATTTTTTAAATTTTCCCCGTGAAAACATATGCAAAATAATGCCTGCACAACTTATAGCCAAAAGAATAGCCATACCTGGCAAGGACTGTGTAATGTTTATATCATAACCCACGGCATTGCCTATGCAAATAATACAGCCAGATACAGCCAGTAAGAAAATATATTCAGGTAAGGTATATTTCATAGCTTTCTTTAAGAGTTTCTGCCAAGAATGGGCCAAAGCTTTTTGTACAGCCACTCTGTGATAGGCAGATAAATAAAAATAGATAAGTACATGCCCGCGGCAACGCTTAAAAAGTTGGAAATGCCGGCATAAATAATGATTTGCTCTTCCATCTGGGGAAAAAGCTGTATCAAAGAGCCTGAAGATGCCACCATCATACTACTTGAACCTACGCCGCACGCCATAGCCAAAGCATAGGGATGCAGGGAGGTTACAGTGGCTATAAAAGTAGCAAAAAGCCCTAAAAAAACCGTGCCGAAAAGCGTTCCCATAATGTATACGCCTAGCACGCCAAAACCTTCGGGTGAATCCAATCCGTATTTTTCGCTGATTAAAGCCACATTAAGCTCACGGTCAATGGAGTGGGTGGCGCCAATGAGTTCTCTGTTCAGTCCAAGCATAAGACCTATGGGCAGGGCGATGAATGTTTTCAGAGCGTTGCCAAATTCTTGCACAAAAAAGGCTGGCCCAGCTTCGACTATTTTTGATAAATTAGGACCAATAATCACAGAAACCTTGGCAATCAAGAAAAACATGGTCACGGTGATAATGGGAGAAGCTATTTCGCTTTCTCTTATGGAAAAGAGTTTTAGCTTATGCCATGTGACAGAAGCGCCGAGGATGGTGGCGTAGAGCATGGGTAGAAATAAGATAACACCAGAGCCTACAGCAAATTTTTGCGTGCCTATGAGTTCACAAACAATAACAATGGCAAGCACCGCTATATGCAGTTTGGGGTGGAAAATATCTTTGTTCATATAGTACACTACATCTTTTTATGCTTTTGGAAAAGCCAAAATTCCTCCCGCAAAAGCACAAAATCATGCTTGGACATTTGAGCATGTTTACGGTAAGAGAATACATTATATTATACTTCTTAACATAGGTACAGCATGCCAAAATTACAACATATCAGAAATTTCTCCATCATTGCCCACATTGACCACGGTAAATCTACACTAGCAGACCGCATTCTCGAAATTACCGAGCTTGTGTCTGACCGTGAAAAAAAAGACCAATATTTGGACAAAATGGATCTTGAGCGTGAACGCGGTATTACCATTAAAGCACAAACCGTGCGCATTCCCTTCACCTCCAAAAGTGGCGAAGAGTATATTCTCAATCTTATTGATACCCCTGGGCACGTGGACTTTAACTACGAAGTTTCTCGCTCTCTTGCTGCCTGTGACGGCGCTCTTTTGGTGGTAGATGCCACCCAAGGTGTGGAAGCGCAAACCCTCGCCAATGTATATTTAGCTCTTGACCATGACCACGAAGTTATTCCCGTGCTGAATAAAATTGACTTGCCAAGCTCCGATGTAGACAGAGTACGCGAAGAAATTGAAGA
>CAYJFR010000012.1:5986-21084 GCA_964369335.1 uncultured Desulfovibrionaceae bacterium
TACAGACGCTTTGCCTGTTTCTGCCAAAACAGGCGAGGGCGTGGCAGAGGTGCTTGAAGCCTTAGTTGAGCGTTTGCCTGCCCCTGTAGGCGATCCAGACGCGCCGCTTAAAGCTCTTATTTTTGACTCTTGGTATGACAGTTATCAAGGTGTTGTGGTGCTTTTCCGTATTATGGACGGAACCATCAAAAAAAATGACCGCATCCGCCTTATGGCAACAGATAAAGAATACGAAGTTCTGCGCCTAGGTGTTTTTTCACCAGAACCTACAGACATGCCTGTGCTTGCCGCTGGTGAGGTGGGCTTTTTATGCGGTAGTATCAAAGAATTGGGCGACGCCAAAGTAGGTGACACCATCACCCTTGTGAACAATCCCGCCGCAGAGCCTGTTGAAGGTTTTAAAGAAGTACAGCCCATGGTTTTTTGCGGTCTATATCCTTCAGATTCTGACGATTATGAGTCTCTCAAGGCGGCTTTGGAAAAATTACAGCTCAATGACGCGGCCTTTTCCTATGAGCCAGAAACTTCTCAAGCTTTAGGTTTTGGTTATCGTTGCGGTTTCCTTGGTCTTTTGCATATGGAAATCATTCAAGAGCGCATTGAACGTGAATTTGAAGTACCCCTTATTGCTACAGCGCCTTCGGTTATTTATAAAGTTGATACCGTAGACGGAGGGCATCTTGACATTGACAACCCCTCTAAGCTCCCTGACGCCAGCAAAATTGAAACCTTGCTAGAACCTCTTGTGAAAATGGATATTCACGTGCCCAACGACTATGTGGGTAACGTATTTAAGCTTTGCGAAGAAAAGCGCGGTGTGCAAAAAAACTTGCACTATCTTGCCGCTAATCGCGTGGTCATTACGTATGAACTGCCCTTTGCAGAAATTGTTTTCGATTTCTTCGACCGCTTAAAATCCACCACCAAGGGCTATGCCTCTATGGATTATGAATTCCTCGATTATCGCCCTGCCAACTTGGTACGCCTTGATATTATGCTTAATGGCGAACCTGTGGACGCTTTAGCGGTTATTGTGCATAGAGATAAAGCTTACCATTATGGGCGTGCTTTGGCGTTAAAGCTCAAGCGCACTATCACACGTCAGCTTTTTGAAGTGGCTATTCAGGCCGCCATTGGGCAAAAAGTTATTGCTCGCGAAACAGTTTCGGCTTTTCGTAAAAACGTTACCGCTAAATGTTATGGCGGCGATATAACACGTAAACGTAAGCTTTTGGAAAAACAAAAAGAAGGTAAAAAACGCATGAAGCGTATGGGTAATGTGGAATTACCACAAGAGGCCTTCTTAGCGGCTTTGAAAGTCGGTGACGATTAACAGGCTGTTGAAAACGCGTAACCTGCGTCGTTAAGCTTGCTTTTTGCTCCAGTCTCGTATGTCTCAATACGCTCCGTGAGCAAAAAGCTTCGCTTGCCTCGTATCTTACACTTTTTGAACAGCCTGTGGAACATAAAAGGATTTTACATGACGAAGAAAAGATCATTTTTACTGTGCGGACTTTTACTACTCGGCACGCTCTTTGTGGCGGGTTGTGGCACAGAAAAACGTACACAAAGTATGGAACAAGCAGCCACCTCTCCTGTGGGCGCGCCCATGAGTGACACTCCCACACAACCCGTAGCTGGCCCTATCACGCCGCCTGTAGCACCTGCCGCTAAAAATGTGCGTCTTATTTTTGTGGGCGATATTATGGCACACAAAACCCAGCTTACCATAGCAAAACATTTGGGCACAGAAACCGAAGAATACAATTTCCGTCCGCAATTTGCCCACGTCAAACATCTTCTTCAAGGGGATATTGTAGCAGGTAACTTTGAAACTGTTGTTTCTGGTAAAAAGCCCTATTACGGTTATCCCAATTTTAACAGCCCAGAATCTCTTCCAGCGGCTTTAAAAGATGCTAACTTTAATCTGCTTTTTCTTGCCAACAATCACATCCTAGACCGCGGCATAAGCGCAGGGCATCGCACCCGTGAATATTTAGAAGCGCAAGGCTTTGTCACCGCTGGTATTGGCAAAAGTAAAGCAGACTTAGTTCTTCCTATTATGGAAGTGCAAGGGCTTAAAATCGGTTTTATTAACCGCACCTATGGTTCTAACGTGCCTGTGAAGCCTTCGCAAGCTGGCTTGGTACATGTTCCTCTCACCACTGACCCTGGCGTAGCCGACGATGTGAAAGCCTTACGTGCCGCAGGTGCAGACTATATTATTGCCAGTTATCACTGGGGGCCAGAATATAAATCTCAGCCTAGCTCTGCCCAAAGAAAGGCGGCAGAAATAGCTCTTGAGGCTGGTGTGGACGCCATTATTGGACACCATCCACATATTTTACAGCCTATGGAAGTGATTAATTCGCGCGGAAAAGAGCAATTTGTGGCATGGTCTTTAGGTAACTTTGTTTCTGGTCAGCGCACACAGCCGCGTGAACGTACCGTTGTGCTGGCTCTTGACCTTAAAACCAATGAAAACGGCAAGCTTGTTCTAGAAAAAGTGTCTGTAGCGCCTCTTTGGGTGGATATGGTGAATGGGGAACGTGTGCGTATTCTTCCCACACGCTTTGGCATGTTACCACGCCTCAGAATGGCTTTCCCACAAGGCGTTGACCCTGCTATTTTTGCAGAAATTCAAGCCTCTGAGTTTTTGACCAATAAGCTTAACGCCATTGATCAAGCTGTGGTAGAGTTTTTACAGCTTCCTCCTGTAGACGCCACTGGTTTTCATACCGTATGGCAAAGACCTGTGCCAGTAGCTCCAAGCTCGCCAGTTACTGACGTTGCCCCTGTGGTAGAAGCCACACCTACAGCGAAGTAATTTTTTAAACTATTTTTGGTACTACACTCCATTTTTTAGAGATGAAGTGTTCATATACAAAAAGGCATGTCGTGACTTCATCATAAAGATAAAGTCATGACATGCCTTTTTTTGTTAAAACAAGAGAAAACGCTCTAACAGCCTGTGACAATAAGTGTCTGATGCACAAGTAAGGTGGTATCGTTTTCGTTGTGGGTGTATTGCGTAAAGCTATCCGTACTGCTTTGCGCTGTCCAACCTTCACCAAGGCTGATACTGCCGTCGGTATTTTTAACAATACCAGCTTCTTGAAGCACTTCATGAACATTTTGCCCTTGGATAGTGTCGCTGAGTACAGCCATTTCCATGGTTGAGGTGTCGTTGTTGCTAAACATGTCCTTAACAGAATTGAGACTGCTTTTGGAACCGAGCAAGACATCAAGCGTTTCGGCACTGGTGTCAAAATCGGTGTCGTTTTGTTCAAGGAAAAAATCACCCAAGTCGGCAAAAAGGGCGTCATCGCCCTGCGTGACTAGAGAGCTTCCTTGCAAGGAAGATAGGTTGTCCGAAAAGAGGTCTTCTTCCTCATCAAAAGCATCGTCTTCACCTAAAAAAACATAGGATGCGTCGAAAAAAACATCGTCTGAGCCATAAGCAAGTTCACTATCTTCTGTGTAAACTGTGTCTTCTTGGGCTAAAGATTCGTTTTTTTCGCCATTCTGAGGCTTGTTTGAAAAAGTATCTACCATATCAGACTCACTCAAGGGTATATTGCATACCCTTTAAAAAATTTTCTTGCAAACATATGCAAGTTGAGTGGTCAGAATAGTGCAGAAGTGAAATAAGGTCAATAAAAGTAGTTAAATATTTTTTACTCTAAGCTCGCTTGAAAATTGTGTGTCTGTATAACGCTAAATACCCCTTGTGTATCACTTTTACACAGAGCAAGCCCTTCACAAAGGATTTTTTGAGGAATATTACCTAAGGTGACGTGCAAAAATTGTAAGATACGGTCATTGATATGCGCCTCTTCATGGGCATTGCAAAGACTTATATGAAAGTGAAATTCATTGAAAACATAAGGATAACCCCAACGGCAAAGATGGTTTTCTTGAATTTCTGTGAGCTTTCCTTGAGCTTTATCTCGACGCTTTTGCAAGGCTTGGGCTGAAAGAGGCTCGCGGAAAGGTTCAAAAAATGTAACCGCATCTTGGGCAAGCTTTTGTATGCTTTGCGCCGCCTGAGTATCTGTTTCTTGAGAACGGAGAGCAAAAAAAGAAGACATACGCTGTATATACAATGGGGGCAGAGTGAAAGCGTGTTGCTCTTGGCAAAAAAGAGCAAATTGTTCTTTTAATTCTTCTTCACTACGCCCTTGCGCCAAAGTAAAGGGCGGTTTGAGCGTGGCGTGTAAACCGTATTTTCTAGCGTCCTCGGTGAGTGTGTGCCAGATTTTTGGCGAAATATGCGCATCTTGTAAGACAGAAGACAGGGCATGAGACGCATCGTGAGGGAAATATGCTCCCGAATACACATCACGCCCTAAAAGCTGTGCCCCCCGCTGGCATAAGAAGCTTTCACGGGGGGGAATATAATATATGGCATAGCGCAGAGGCATTAAAGCACCTGTTTGCCGTTGCGCCATACAGCACGAACAACGGGAATATTGTCCACCAAACGCACACGTACAGCGTCGGCACGTTTACCGGGGAGCAATTCACCGCGATCTGTAAGCCCTACAGCGTGGGCAGGATTTTTAGTAATGGTGTGTAAAGCCTTGGCTAGGGGGATGTTGGCTTCTTGTTCGAGCATAAAGGCGGCGTGTAAAAGACTGGCCGGCATATAGTCAGATGAGAATATATCCAACAAGCCCACTTTAGCCAATTCTATGGCAGCCACATTGCCAGAATGCGAACCACCGCGCACAATATTAGGCGCGCCCATAACAATCATTTGCCCCAAAGCACGGGCTTCGTGCGCCGCCTCTAAAGTGGTGGGAAATTCTGAAATATGTACACCGTGGGCGGCGCTGTCTTGCACTTGGGCAAGGGTAGTGTCGTCGTGACTGGCAAGGGTGTAGCCTTGTTCTTTACAAATTTGCACCACGCTTTTTTTATGCTTTTCGACATTTTTTTCTTGTAATTGCTTTAAGGCAAAAATGCGCTCTTCTACCACGCTATCAGGCTGATCTAATAAGTTTGAATAACGCTTGTAGGCTTCAAGATTACGCCATTGGCGTTGTCCTGGGGTGTGATCCATAACAGAAAGAAGGCGTAAATTTTTATGCCCTACCAAAGGCTCTACGCATTGCATAAGATGGTCGCCTGCCAATTCACAACGCAAATGTAAAAAATGTTCTGCACGGAAAAGGTCTTGCTCTTCGCCTCTTTCCAACGCACCAAGGCTGAGAGCAAAAAGTTCGTTGCGCATATGCTTACCAAAAGGCTCACCTACGGTAATGGCGTCAAAGACCGTAGTCACGCCAGAGCTGATCATATGCATATCGTGGGCAATGGCGGCAGAAAGACCGTGTGGCCAACTCACACCTGTACGCGGGATAAAGTGTTTTTCCAAGTTATCCGTGTGCAGTTCCACTAATCCAGGGATAAGATAATCCCCTTCAAGGTCAATATGCTGTGCATTTGCCTGTGTCTGTGCCTGTGCTTGCGTATGAAAAGTAGAATCTTGCGCCACAAGCGAACCGTTAAAAGTGAGGCTTGCGCGCTCTTCTTCTCCAGCAAAAATATGTCCGTTAGTAAAATGAATCATATCTAATCCTTAAATAAAGCGTTTGCGTAAAAATTGGGAAATGACGTCGAAAATAATAACCACAGCGATGATAATCATCATGACGGCTGAAGTTTTTGCAAAGGAAAACCCGCGCATAAGTTCCCATAAAAGCACACCAATACCGCCAGCGCCTACCATACCGACTACGGTGGCAGAACGGATATTAGATTCAAAGCGGTACAAAGCGTAGGAAATCCAAAGAGGGAACACTTGAGGAATAACACCGAAAATAACTTCTTCTAACCAAGAAGCACCTGTGGCGCGTATGCCTTCCACAGGTTGTGGGTCAACGGCTTCCACAGCTTCGGAAAAAAGCTTTGCCAAAACCCCTGTGGTATGCACAAAAAGCGCAAGCACACCAGCGAAAGGGCCAAGACCTACAGCCACCACAAAAATCATGGCAAAAACCATTTCATTGATGGCGCGGGCGGCGTCCATAAGGCGGCGTACAGGTTGATACACCCACCAAGGAACAATATTTTCTGAGCTGAGTATGCCAAAAGGCACGGCAAAGATCACTGCCAAAACCGAACCCCAGAGGGCAAGCTGTATGGTGATGACCATTTCTTCAAGATATAGGCGCCAGTCGGTAAAGTCTGGCGGGAAAAACTCTTGTGCAAAGGTTGCCATATTACTGGCATCGGTGAATAAATCTAGGGGGCGCATGTCGGCGCCTTTCCAAGCCCAAGCTAAGATGGCGAGGAAAATACCCCAGAAGAAATATGTCCATAAGGATGTTTTTTGTGGACCTTGTGCAGGTGCAAATGCAGATGTGGTAGTGAGTGCAGTCATGATGTTCTCTTTATTCTAAGACGCTTGCTTCAGCTCTCGAGAGCCAAAGCAAGCCGTGTTGTATGAGGAAGATTTTTGCATGGTATGCTGTGTATGCATTACATAACAGCGGGGGCAGGCTCGTTGAAAGATTGTGGCATGGGAGGCAATAAGGACAAAGGCTCTTTATTTTCTTTAACGGGCTGTGTTCCTGTGGCAGGGGCGAACATTTCTTCGCTTTCGGCGCCGTAAAGTTCTTGTAAAAAGGCGGGGGTTAAGGCTGAGGAAGGACCGTCATAAACGATGGTGCCGTCTTTAAGAGCTACAGTACGCGGACAATATTTGATGGCATAATCCACTTGGTGCAAGGTGACCATGACGGTAATGCCGTCTTTTTGATTAATATCAGAGAGGATTTGCATGACTTTGCGTGAAGATTCTGGGTCTAAGGAAGCAATGGGTTCGTCAGCCAATAAGACTTTTGCTTTTTGCACTAAGGCGCGTGCAATGGCGGCGCGTTGTTGCTGACCACCAGAAAGCGTAGAAGCGCGTTGATAAGCTTTTGCGCCTATGCCCACACGCTGTAAGGCTTCCATAGCAAGGGCTTTGTCTTCTGCTTTGTACATACCAAAAAGAGAGCGCCAAAGAGGCGTTCTGCCAAGGGCGCCTAGCATAACATTTGTAAACACGCTGAGACGGTCTACCAAGTTAAATTGCTGAAAAATCATGCCTATATTACAACGGATTTGACGAATATCGCGGTTGATAGAACCGTTACTTTGAATGGTTTTGTCCATGGCGGTAATACAGCCGCCGTTTTTATCACCGCACATAAGACCAGAAACATGGCGCAAGAGGGTAGATTTTCCTGAGCCAGAAGCGCCAATAAGGGCGACCATTTCGCCTTCTTTAATATGTAAGCTGATATTATTGCACGCCTTGGTGCTGCCAAAGCTGCGTGTAAAATTCTGAATGTTAAGCATGCTATCCTCCGCAAGAAGTCGTAAGTATAAATTTCGTGTGACGCGGTATGCAGTTCCTCAAGGGATGGCGTACATTTCAACCGCGTCACGAAGATATTTATAAAAAAACTTTGTTGCTAAAAAATAGCTGTCTCGTGTTTATTGAGTGACGTATTGTTACAATTTTCGTAACGTATGTATGAAGTGAGAAAATTCTTGTAGGGTGCTTTCTAAGGCTTCAGAATTGTCAATGATATGCATATGCGATGCGCACGACACCTCAAGACGGGCGCGTTGCACACGTTTTTCAATGTCTTCAAGGCTCTCACGTCCGCGATCCAAAAGGCGTTGGCGCAATGCCTCAGGTTTCACTTGCACCAAGACAGGGAGCAGTTCAGGATAACGTTCTTGAGCTTCGGGCAAATAGGCACGCGAGCCGTTCACAAGCACCAGAGCGCCTCGTGCCAGCTCTTGGTCGATGCTTTGAGGAATACCATAATATAAACCGTGGCTTTGCCAATGCATAACATATGCCCCTTGAGCAAGAGCTGTTAAAAACTCTTGCTCGGTACAGGGGTGATGTTGTTCGTCTTTGGAAGAAGCAGAAGCAGGGCGTGTAATATGTCTTTGCGCCAAAACAAGGGGACGAAGCTGTATGTCTGTGTCTTCAGTGGTGGAGAGGAGAGGACGGAGCGAAGCCAGCAAGGTATCCTTTCCGGCACCAGAAGCGCCCATAAGATAGACAAGTTTTCCTGAAGTGTGTTGCTGCTGAGACATACAGCTCCTTATAAAAATATAGTGTGTGTTTTACCGTGTTTATACACTGGATTGCTTCGTCGCTGTACTCCTCGCAATGACTTTCACCCTCGCACAAAGTCATTGCGAGGAGTACAGCGACGAAGCAATCCATGTCTTTTTACTAGCTACGTATAGCGGTAGTGTGCGTCACAAAGGAATACACACGGTTAGATACAGCCTCGCGTACTTCCTCGTCATGGAAAATACCAATGACGGCGGCACCGCGGCTCTTGGCTCTTTCTATAAGCTCTACCACGGTTTTTCTATTTTGACTATCCAAAGATGCCGTGGGTTCGTCCAACAAAAGAATAGGATATTCCCAAATAAATCCACGTGCTATATTCACACGTTGTTGCTCTCCACCAGAGAAGGTGGCAGGGGCTAAATGCCATAGGCGCTGCGGAATACGCAACAATTCCAAAAGCTCCTTAGCGCGTTCAATGGCTACAGCGTGCTCAATGCCTTTTTCTGTGAGGCGTTCTGCCACGATTTCCAAACAAGAAACACGAGGGATAACGCGCAAGAATTGGCTGACATAACCCATAGTGTGCGAACGCACGTCTAAAATGGTACGCGGTAAAGCCGTTGCCATATCCACCATACACTCTTGAGTGCAAGAAGCATTTTGCTTGCTATGGCGTACAAAGATATGCCCCTCAGTGGGTTTGTAATTGGCATACAAAGAGCGTAACAGCGTGGATTTTCCTGAACCTGAAGGCCCGTGCAGAGCAAGGCATTCTCCTGCATGGGCGTCAAGTTCAAGTTGGTCAAAGGCGTCAATAACGGCGCCTTGTTGCGCGTGTAAGATAAATTTTTTGCTCAAACCGCGCACAGCTACGTGTATAGAAGGCGCTATGTCATAGGTGAGGGCTTTTGTGGGATATATATCTTGTGCAAAACTCATAAAAAAACGTCCTTATCCTAAAAGTATGGAAGAAACGAGAAGTTGTGTGTAAGGATGATGCGGATCATCAAGCACTTGGTCGGTTAAGCCAGATTCCACCACATGCCCCTGGCGCATAACCACTATTCTATGGGCAAGCAGACGCGCTACAGCAAGGTCATGTGTCACAAGAATGATGGATAAGTTCATATCCCGAACCAGTCCGCGAATAAGGTCAAGCAAGCGCGCTTGCACCGAAACATCTAGCCCGCCTGTGGGCTCGTCCATAAAGACTAAGCGCGGAGAAGACACCAGATTACGAGCAATTTGCAAGCGCTGTTGCATACCGCCAGAATAAGAGGAAGGCGCATCGTCCATGCGGTCACTGGCAATTTCTACACGCTCCAACCATTGCAAACCCGTTTGGCGAATATTGCCATAATGTTTGGCACCGCATGCCATAAGACGCTCACCTATATTGCCACCAGCAGAAACGCTCATGCGTAAACCGTCGCGGGGATGTTGATGCACAAAACCCCATTCGGTGCGTAAAAGGCGACGGCGCACAGCTTCGGGCAAGTTGTGAATGTCGAGGCTTTGCCCTTCTTCATTACAATAAGTCACCGTGCCAGAGCTGGGCTCCATGCGTCCTGAAATAAGATTCAAGAGCGTGCTTTTTCCAGAGCCAGATTCTCCCACAATGGCGAGAACTTCCCCCGGCCAAAGTTCAAAGGAAATATCTTCGCAGCCGAGACGGTCACCGTAAAACTTTGAAATGCCTTGTACTTGCAAAATGCCGCCGTGTTGGGGGGCGCTGTGTTGTGTGCTAGCGAGCGTCATGTTTTTGTTCCTTTACGTCTGGTACATTGGGTGCGCTTTGTGCCTCAAGACGCTTTGCGCAGTGGTCGGTATCAGAACACACATACAAGCGTGTTCCCGCATCATCGGCGATGATTTCGTCTAAATATGTGTCTTCAGCGCCGCAGATTTCGCAAGGCTTATCCCAGTGCTGAATGGCAAAAGGATAGTCTTCAAAATCCAAGCTTTTTACATTGGTATACGGCGGCACAGCGTAAATACGTTTTTCACGCCCTGCACCAAAAAGCTGTAAAGCGGGGCATTGGTGCATTTTGGGATTGTCAAATTTGGGCAGTGGAGAAGGGCTCATCACATAGCGGTCGTGCACAAGCACAGGGTAGTCATAAGATGTGGCAATGTCGCCGTGTTTGGCAATGTCTTCATACAGCTTCACCTGCATAACGCCGTATTCTTCCAAGGCGTGCAAGGTGCGTGTTTCGCGCTCGCTAGGCTCCATCCAGCGCAAAGGCTCAGGAATGGGCACTTGATACACCATGATTTGCCCTTCTTGCAAAGGCTCTTCGGGTATGCGGTGACGTGTTTGAATAACAGTAGCCTCGCGGGTGGTGGTGGTCACAGGAATATCTGTCACTTTCTGAAAAAATTCTCGAATGGAAACAGCGTTGGTGGTGTCGTCACTGCCTTGGTCGATGACTTTAAAAGTGTCTTCTTTACCAAGCACAGCGGCGCTCACTTGCATACCACCTGTGCCCCAACCGTAGGGCATAGGCAATTCTCGCCCGCCAAAAGGCACTTGATAGCCTGGCAGTGCCACGGCTTTCAGTAAGGTACGACGCAACATGCGTTTACTTTGTTCGTCAAGATAAGCGAAGTTGTATTCTACAGTGGTTTTTTCAGTATATTGTGGGTCAATGCTAAACGGCATGTTCTCTATCCTTCTGTGTGTGGGCGGACTTGACTGAGGGGGCTTGAGCAGAAGGGCAGTTACGCTGTAAAGAACGCAGTAATTCCAATTCCGCTTGGAAGTCCACATAGTGCGGCAGTTTAAGGTGTTGCACAAAACCAGAAGACTCTACATTATCACTATGATATAAAACAAATTCTTCATCTTGCGCAGGGCCTTTGATGGCTTCACCCAGTTCTGCCGAGCGTAGGGCGCGGTCAACTAAAGCCATACTCATGGCCTTACGTTCTCCCTCGCCAAAGGTGAGCCCATAGCCGCGTGTGAAGCATGCCGGCTTGCCACCGCCGCCACTAAATTTATTGACGGTTTCACATTCTGTGAGGGTAATTTCTCCAAGGGTGATGGCGAAGCCCAATTCTTCGGGGGTAAAGCTCACCTCTACCTCTCCCATACGAATTTCACCAGCAAAAGGGTGTGTGGATCCAAAGCCGCGTTGGGTCGAGTAGGCAAGGGCCAAAAGAAGCCCCTCATCGCCGCGAGAAAGATTTTGCAGGCGAATATCGCGTCCAGCAGGTAATTGTAAAGCGTCACGGGTGAGGTCGCCGGGTTTTTCATCCTTGGGAGCTTCTTCAGGAAGTAAACCTTCTTTTTCGAGGAAAGAAAGTACTTTAGGGCAGTCTATGGACGCGCTTTTTTGTGCAAGGCTGTCCATATCTTGTAAAGAATAGCATGGAGCGGCAGTTTCGTCTTGCGATGCGCTTGCCTTGGTAGAAAGAGAGCTGTCAAGAAGCCTATGGGTATAGTCAAAGGTGGGTCCCAATAACTGCCCGCCTGGAATGTCCTTATAAGTGGCAGAAATACGGCGGCGTATATGCATTTTTTCCGTATCAAGGGGCAGTGTGGAGCCAAAGCGTGGTAAGGTGGTGCGGTAAGCGCGCAAAAGGAAGATGGCTTCCATCATGTCACCGCGGGCTTGTTTGATGGCCAAAGAGGCGCTTTCTTTATCGTACAAAGAACCTTCTTGCATAACGCGATCTACGGCAAGGCTTAATTGTTCTTCTATTTGGTCAATACCTATTTCGGGCACGGCTGTATTGCCGCGACGTTTTTTTGCAAGTAAGGCATGCGCATTTTTAATGGCTTCTTCGCCGCCTTTGACTGCCACATACATAAATTTTCTCCTTAACTAAGGCAATATATTAAGACTGTTGCACGCGAACAGAACGCGGCAAAGCCATGATGTGCTGAGTATCCACAAATATACAGTCTACCCCTGTGGGATAGCTGGCGCTATTCATGGCAAAATCTTCCCAAAACCATGCAGGCAAAGAGGCATTGTGCTTGTCTTCTGCGGTAAAAGGAAGAGCTAGAGGGCTTTGCCAAGGAGCAATGCCGGGGCCTGTAGCCTTCAAATTTTTGTCAACGCCGTTTTGATTCAAAGCGCAGGCAATGAAAAGCGTGGTAGAGCGGTCGGGATAGGCCAGCGAACCCTGATTAAAGGTGTGTAAGCGCGGCATATGTTGTCCTTCACCGATGAAAGCAAAGGCAGCACGCTGGGTGTCGTCTTGGTCAAGGATAGGAGAACCACAGTGAAAGCGCATATATTGGTCTAAGGCTGGGCTTTGTAAAGAAGCGTCAAACCATACAGGCGTGTCAGCATCACAAAGGGTGCGCGCCAAGGCTAAAAGAGCGCTTAAACGCTGGCTGGCGTGTTCACTTTGGGCGCTCATGCGGCTTGGCACTGTGGGTAAATATTGCAAGGGCACAATGCTTCCTGGACGAGAAAGCGCCTCTAGCACAGAACGAAAAGTCTTTTGCGCGGCATTGACAGCGTCGTCAAAAGCGTCGTTCAATGTTTCGTTCAAGGCATTGGTGAAGATATTTTCAAGACCATTATTACTCAGATTTTTTACAGCACTCATGCGTCTTCTCCTCGTACTAGGGTGAAAAAATCCACCTTGGTACGTGCTGTTTCTGCGGCTGCTTGTGCCCTTTGTGCTTCAAAGGTGGCAAGCAAAGGAGCAACCAACGTTTTTTCTAAGGTTGAGGTGTAGGCACTGTCTTGCATAAGGGCGTCCAAAATGGCTGCCATAATGGCATGTTTTGGATTGTTGCCCATGATGTAGGCATGCCCTTCATGCATATGGTTTTTGAGATTCCCTTGCACAGAAACTGCGCAACGCGTCACAAGCATTTCGCCAAGATTAAACCTTTGCCCGCTATTGCCAGCCTTAGCTTCTAGCATGACCATACCGGCCTCAGGTTTACGTAAAAGGGTGTATATGGGGGCAGGCTCACAATTTTGTAGAGCTTGTTCTAGGGTAGCCTCTTGCCCTAGGGCAAAAGCACGCATCCATCTTTGACGCGCTTGTGTGTGTGGTGAGGTGTTATCTACACACGAACTTGATTGCATGGTGTCTCCTTTAGGGGGAAAATCAGTCTTACCAAGAGACACAAACGTCTTTGCGATTTGCGAACTTTGGTCTTTCTCGTTATTTGATTTTTCTGTGACAAAGATATGGCAGAAGCAAAAAAAAGCTGTGACAGTGTTAATATAATAAAAAGTTTATTATATTAAAGTGTTATTTGTGTTTGTGAAATTACTGTGCGCACAATGTTAAAAAACTGTGTTTTGTGTGACAAATGCACGTACGGTATATGTGACGTCTACTTTTGCCCTTGTTGGGGAATACTTGACAACTCTTTAGAAAGCATGGGAAATATGACGCCTCACTGGTTAGCAAGGGAGAATGCATTGTGACACAAAAATTACGCATAGGTTTGAGCATGCGCGTTGTTACGCAAGAATATCCTTCCGGCACACAAGAAAAACGGGATTGTCTTGCGCAGGATTGGACAGATTTTATGCGCTTTGCCCTGCCTTCTGTGCTATGGATTCCCCTGCCTACGGGTAAAGAAGCTCTTACTCTGGCTGAGGAGCTTGGCTTGCAGGGCTTTGTGCTCACAGGAGGCAATGATATAGGCGCAGAAGCGCAGCGTGACGCCAGTGAATACGCCTTATTGCATTGGGCAAAAGAAAGGCACTTGCCTGTCATGGGTATTTGCCGCGGTGCGCAGATGTTACAAACTTTTTGCGGCGGAAAGCTTTCACTTTTAGAACAGCAAGAAGCGCACATAAATGCAAGACATGTGTTATCAGTAGCAAAGTCTTTGCAGATGAAGCCAGCCCTTTTTTCTTCCAAGACACAAGAAAATTTTAGCGGGCGTGAAGTCAATTCTTACCATGCCTATGGCATACAAGAGCATGATTTAGCCCATGATTTATATATGGTGGCACAAGCGTCAGACGGCAGTGTGGAGGCCTTTATGCATAAGCATCTGCCGTGGTTTGGCTGTTTGTGGCATCCTGAGCGTGAAAGACCTTTTCATGAGCACGATTACGCACTTTTCCAACACATTTTCATAAAGAATACTGAAATATAGATTTTTTGTACTATAGAGGTTTTATGTTGCCAATACAAAAAGGTTTTTCTTGGCTATGGCTGTTATCAGCCATTATTTTTGAAGTGTGCGGCACGTCCATCATGAAAATATCCCACGATTGGCAATTTGCTTGGGGTTCAGAAGCTGGCTTGGGTATTATGTGGTTGTGTCTTGGTATTTCCTATTTTTCCTTGGCAAAAGCCACCTTAACCATTCCTGTGGGCGTAGCTTTTGCTTTATGGGACGCCTTGGGTTTGGTGTGCATTGTGGGCATTTCCTTTTTTATTTTGCAAGAAGCCATGACACTTAAAACATTGCTAGGGCTTGCTTGCGTGCTCTTGGGAGGCTTTTTGGTGCATATGGGCACAGATAAAAGTGAAGATACACAAGAGGAAAGCGCCTAATGCTTGAGCAAGTACAACAGATTTTTTCCGTTCCCGTACTCTTGGTCTTAGCTTCGGCGTCCTTGGATATTGTGGCCAATGTCTTATTGGCAAAATCTAAAGGCTTTGCCAAAAAAGGCTTGGGCTGTGTGGCATTGGCATTGGTGGGTGTGGCATTTTGGATGCTTTCTTTAGCGGTAAAAGAATTGGATTTATCAGTGGCATACGCGCTTTGGGGCTGTTTTGGCATTTTAGGAACCAGCATTTCTGGTTGGCTGATTCTTGGGCAAAAAATGCATTGGCAGGCCTATGTGGGCATGGGCTTCTTGTTCTGTGGTATAATTTTATTACGCGTATAACGAGAGAACACATACAATGACTAGTCCATCACAAACCACACACAACGCTGAAGATATGGCTTTACTACAGCGTGTACTACATGAAAATATTCGCATAATACGTGAATCTGGGCTTTTTGACACAGCCTATTATACAGCGTGTTATGCCGATGTGGCGCAGTTGGGTTTAAATGCCCTAG
>CAYJFR010000013.1:0-16623 GCA_964369335.1 uncultured Desulfovibrionaceae bacterium
ATGACCTCTTGCACAGGGTCAGCCGTCAGGGAAACACGCAAAGTATCGCCAATGCCTTCCCAAAACAAAATACCAAGCCCCACGGCAGATTTTACCGCGCCGCGTAACAATCCGCCTGCCTCAGTGATACCCACATGCAAAGGATAATCACAGCGCGCCGCTAAAAGTTTATACGCCGCAATGGTTTCCAGCACAGAAGAAGACTTCAAAGATATTTTCATATCATAAAAGCCCTTCTTTTCTAAAATGCGCACATGAGATAAAGCGCTTTCCACCATAGCTTCTGGTGTGGGACCACCGTATTTTTTGTGTAATTCCTTTTCTAAAGAACCGCCATTAACGCCAATGCGTATAAGAGCCTTATGTGCCTTAGCGGCGGCAACCACCGCATCTACATTTTCTGAAGACCCTATATTTCCTGGATTAATACGCAAACCTTGCACACCAGCCTCCAAGGAAGCGATGGCAAGACGATGGTCAAAATGAATATCGGCTATGAGCGGTACACGCGCTTTATCACGAATACTTGCAAGGGCCTTTGCCGCCGCCATATCCGGCACAGCAAGGCGCACTGCCTCACATCCTACGCTGACAAGGGCTTCAATTTGTTCAAGGCTTTTTTCCACATGGCGCGTATCTGTATTCAGCATACTTTGCACAAGAATAGGCGCCTCGCCCCCTATGCTTTGTGAGCCGAGCAACAGCGTACGTGTTTTTTTTCTTTGCATCATAAGGTCTTACTATCCTTTTCAAACCTTTGTCTGTCATAAAGATTTTCAGACAAAAGCTCCCTTTCATGGCGCGACATAGTAGCCTACTTTGTTACAATAGCCAAGCATTCTCCTTCTCATAAGCCTATATTTTGTTCTTTTTTTTCTTTAGTAAAAATGCTACACTAGCGTGAGTTACATAAATACCGTGATGCGCATCTTTTTTTATACCATCTGGTAGAGTTAGGCGACGTGGGGACGCTGTTGCATATGTTTACACATAAAAGAAAAGACAAAACTCTTAAGTTTTTACGTATTGATACGATAAGAACCTACGAGAAATGCCTTTTCTTCATCATAAGCAATGGCTTAATTCATGGTGATACTATCTTTAGCAAGGATTTTCATATGCCCAATATCATACGGCTTTTATTGATCAGTCTGCTTTTTTCCACACTCTTTATGACAGGGTGTTCAACATCGCGCACAGCGCTTGACTCACAATACATCGACGCGCAAGAGCTCAAACTCAAAATACGCGAGCTGGCAGATCAAATGCTCTCCACCATGGACAACAGCACCCTCACAGGCCTTGTTGCCATGCCCACCTCCTTTGTGGATCTAAACCATAAAGGGCAGACAAGCGCTTTCGGTAATCTCTTGGGAGAGTCTCTCATTTACGAATTTAACCAACGCGCTTTTCCCGTTCGCGAGTACAGACTTTCGGGAAATATTGAGATGCAACTAGGGCAAGGAGACTTTGCCCTCTTACGCCAAGGCGTCATGTCAGCACATGAAAAATGGGCTGCTATCATTGTAGGGACATACCATTATGACCACAAGGCCGTTTTTGTAAATGCGCGTCTTGTACGTGCGTATGACGGTATGGTTTTACGCACAGGGCAATTGGTACTCGTAAACAAACGCATAGTGGAACGCCTTGTGAAAGATACCACTGAAAGACATGACCCCTTACCACCGCCCAGCCTTGGGCTTGGTAGCGGCACTTTGAAGATTCGCCAAGTTCCGCCGACGCCCAGCGCGCCTGTGGGAGAAGGTCTTTACTAACCAAAATGTACTCTTCGGAGGATATATGAGCCAAAAAAAAACATGTATAAAAGGCCTCAGTGCAGTCTTGCTTTGTGGTGGCGTATTTTTCACTACTGCCTTTGCACCTATCAGTGTGTCTATAGCGCATGCCCAATCGCTGACAACGTACAACAGCTCTGTTCCTCGTGAAGCGGCGCATGATTTAAAACTTGCTAAGAAATACGCAAAAGAAAGACGCTATGAACTGGCAAGACAACATTATCTTTTGGCATTGGCTTCCAGCAATACAGCAGAGCTGCGTGACAGCATTCAACGCGAATTGCAAGTGATTGACCTTAAAATTCGAACTCTACGGTAATATTATGCGTATATACACCCCCCTTCTTATCCTTATTGTTATGGTATTAAGTCAAGGCTGTGCCACCATGAACAGCATGGGCTCAGGTCTTGGCCCACGCGCTGCCAACACTATGGCGGCACAGATAGATGCGCAAATTTTACAACGTGCCAACGCCGCCGCTCCCCATATGTCCAAAAAGGAATTGGAAGCCTATTATCAGCAGGTACGCAGTTCCATCACCATCATGACCACAGTGCCTGTCAACTTAAATGACTTAACCCTTTCTAACGCCTTGGCTCGCCAAATCTCCGAAGAAATGTCTCGTTGGTTTGTCAATGCAGGCTATCGCGTCAAAGAAATACGCAAAGGCACAGAAATACGCTTCCAAGAAAAGACAGGGGAAATGCTCCTCACACGCGATAGAAGCGAGCTTGCCAGAAAGACCGCCTCCAGCGTGGCTATTCTTACGGGAACGTATGTCATGAGCCCTGAGCAAGTGCGCTTTAGCATGCGTTTGTTGCATACCCCAAGCAATGATGTCATTGGTATGTCCACAGCCACAGTGCCCATCACTCCTGATGTGCCGCCTCTCTTAGAAGAAAACACAACGCCACAACCTATTTCACCTTCTGTGCAAACGCGTTTACAATAAAAGCAAGATGTTTCGTATAGTTGTAGGTATCAGTGGAGCAAGCGGTATGCCGGTGGCACATCGCTTGCTTTCACATTTACACGAGCGTAAAGATATAGAGGTGCATCTTATTATTTCGCAAGGGGCGCAATGTGTCATGCGTACAGAACATATGGACGACGCGCAAAGCTTCACCAATCTTGCGCATACGGTGCACGCAGATCATGATATGAGCGCTGGCCCTGCGTCTGGTTCTTGGCAACATGACGGCATGATTATTTGCCCCTGTTCCATGAGTTCCCTTGCCAGCATAGCTCACGGCATGGGTTCCAACCTTATACATCGCAGTGCAGATGTCACCCTAAAAGAAAGACGCCCCCTTATTATTGTACCGCGAGAAAGTCCCCTCAGCCCCATCCATTTACAAAATATGCTCTCTTTAAGTCAAAACGGCGCCACCATCATGCCCTTTTTTCCGGCATTTTATACGCCCGCAACAGACATACAAGCTATGATGCAACATTTTTGCGGACGCCTCCTTGATCAATTACGTATACCGCACACACTTTGCCAGCGTTGGAAAGGCAATAATTAACTGTAAATATTCTTCTTTTATCGCCACTAATGAAAATAAAAAGAAAAAATATTGTCAGTTGTCTTTCTTTGCCTTATATATGCACATGGTAAACAAAGGAAAAGAGACCGTCTTTCTCAGTCCCAAAAATCTGGAGCGCAACGTGAAGACACAAGAGCAACAAAACCCACGCGAAAAAAACATGTCCACAAGCTTACCCACAGCTCAAGAGCTACTGGCAGAATATGCCCAGCAAGGCGTGCATTTACGTGAAATATATTTTGCACAACAAAGCAAAAATATAGAACATGCCGCTCGTGTATCAGCCCTAGCATTGGCTCAAGGCAAAAAAATTCTTCTTTGTGGCAATGGTGGCAGTGCCGCCGATGCGCAACATATTGCAGGAGAACTGGTCAACCGTTTCCTTATGGACAGACCCCCCTTACCTGCCATAGCCCTGCACGCTGACACATCCGTACTTACTGCCATAGGCAACGATTTTGGCTATGAAAAAGTATTTGCCAAGCAAGTGGAAGCTCACGGACAAGAAGGCGATGTGTTTATAGGCATCTCCACATCTGGGAAAAGCCCCAATGTTCTCGCGGCGCTACATGTGGCAAAGCAACGCGGTTTGCACACCATAGGTCTTGTGGGGGGGCATGCCTCATCCCCTTCAGCAACGGACGCACAACTGGGCACTGGACAAATGGCACCATTATGTGACATTTTGCTGCCCGTACCACACAGTTTAACGCCTCTTGTGCAAGAAATACATATTGCTACAGGGCATATGCTGTGTCGTCTGATAGATTATTTTCTTTTTGAAAATGTTTCAGCCTTGGGTTTATCTACAAAATAGAGCCAAAGCTATTTTTATACGGAGTTATTATGCCTATTTATGAATATTTTTGTGACAAATGTCACGGCGAATTTGAAGAATTAGTTTTTGGGGAAGAGTTACCCTCTTGTGTACATTGCGGCGCTTCGCAATGTCACAAGCTTATGTCACGTCCCTGCAAACAACACGGTGCCCACGGCGACGGCGGCGACTACAGCGCGCCTGTTGCAAGCGCTTCCAGCTCAAGTAAATGCGGCGGCTGCAGCGGCGGCAACTGCGCTACTTGTCATTAAAATCAGCTCTGCTATATCCCCTTTGTAAGGAAAATATCCATGAAAAAATGTACCATTGCCACCCGCGGTAGCCAGCTTGCTCTTTGGCAAGCGCATTATATAAAAGCCTGCCTTGAAGAAAAATATCCTGGCATAGAAGTCGAACTTTTGCGCATTAAAACAAAGGGAGACATCATATTAGACGTTCCCTTGGCTAAGGTGGGCGGTAAAGGACTTTTTGTTAAGGAAATTGAAGAAGCCTTACTGAACAATACAGCGGACATTGCCGTACACAGCATGAAAGACGTTCCTATGGAATTGCCACAGGGTTTGGTTCTTGGATGTATTCCAGAGCGTGAAGTACCTCATGACACCTTGCTTTCTGTAAATTATGCCAGCCTTGAAGATTTACCCCAAAATGCTCATGTGGGCACTTCTTCTTTACGTCGCCAAGCACAGTTGCTCGCCTTGCGTCCTGATTTACGCATTTCTTCTTTACGCGGTAATGTGGATACACGTTTACGTAAGCTTATGGAAGGGCAATACGACGCCATTATCCTTGCAGGTGCAGGTCTTAAACGCCTAGAACTCACAGCTCCCCACGCCTTTGCCATGGATATAACAAAATTCTTGCCAGCCGTAGGACAAGGCGCTTTGGGTATAGAATGCCGTGAAGACAGACCCGATATTTTAGAAGCCTTACGCTTTTTAGAGCATGAAAATACTCGTGTCTGCGTTACAGCAGAACGCGCTTTCTTAGCCGGTCTTGAAGGCGGATGCCAAGTGCCCATTGCCGGACACGCCACACGCAATGCTGACGGAACTTTCACGCTAAAAGGTCTTGTGGCTCGTGTAGACGGAACCGGCATACTTTGCGAAAGCGTCACTGCCCCCGCGCAAGACGCCGCTCAAGCAGGAAAAGCCCTTGCCAAAACGCTGTTAGACAAAGGCGCTGCACAAATTTTGCGCGAACTTTACACTAACCCTGAATAAACCCTTAAAAAACGAGATAGTATGCCATCTGTGACACCTCTTCCTGTGCACAAATTATGCGTTGCTACGGATATGAAACATATTCCGTGGGAAAGCAGCGACCATATACCAACACCCAGAAATGGGGTGAAACATATGTTACAGCCACGAGCTCTTAAAGCTCTGGAGCTGGCTTTAGCTATGGATAGGGAAGGCTACAATGTCTACCTGTGCGGCGGTGCGCAGCTTGGGCGGTCATATATGGTGCGTGAGTTTTTGCAACAGCATGCACGCAAAGCAAAAACTCCCGCAGATATACTTTATCTTTACAATTTTTCAGATACCAACACGCCCTTGCTTTTGCGTCTTCCCGCAGGGCAAGGGCGCGTTTTGAAAAAAACGCTTCAAGAGGTTATCGCTAAAATTCGTAAAGAATTACCACTGCAATTTGAAACAGATCTGTATATAATAAGCCGTACAAAACTCCTTGACCAGTTTCAAGACAATAAGTCTGCCGTGTTAAAACGCATGAACGAATTGGCAAAAAGCAAAGGATTCAGCCTTGATGCCGACGATAACAGCGGTGTCACGCTCTATCCCATGGCGGACGGCAAAAGACTGAGTGAAGAAGAGTTTGAGCATTTAGACACGGAAACACGCCAAATTTTTAAGCGCAAAGCCGATGCTTTTATGAACAGCATGGCGGGAAATATGCGTCGTGTAGCGCGTATGGAACAAGAATTGCGCGACGAGGAAAAAGAGCTTGAGCGCACCGTGGCTACACGCGTGCTTGATAAAGTTTTAAAGCCTGTGCAAGAAAATGTCTGGCGCAAATACGCTGACGAAACCCTCAAAGCATACCTTGAAGATTTTTATCAGGATATTTTACAAAACTTAGACGCATTTGCAACACGTGAAGGAAGCTCTGGGCAAGCAGGCATGGAAGCCCCTCATGGTATGCCCAATGAACCCGATTTTAGTCGCTATGATGTCAATATTTTTGTGGATAATAGCGAAACCAAGGGCGCGCCTATTATTTTTGAAGAGCATCCTACCAATAATAATTTGCTGGGTTGCATGGAACGTGAATCTGACATGGGCGCCTTAGTCACCAATTTTAGCCTCATTAAATCTGGCGCTTTGCACAAAGCCAACGGAGGCTATTTGATTTTGCGCGTGGATGATATTTTACAACAATATCAAACATGGGAAGGACTGTTACGCGCCTTACGCTCAGGTTTTGCTCGCATAGAAGATGCAGGCGATGGGCAAGACAGCGCCACACGCGCTAAAATCATAGAGCCGCAAAATATTGACCTTCAAGTGAAAGTCATACTTATTGGCAGTGAAGCCATTTACGAATCGCTTTTGACAGCCGATGAGCGCTTTGCTAAGCTTTTCCGTGTTAAGGCGCATTTATCAGAAAAAGCAGAACGCAATGCCCCTAATATCAAATATTATCTTCAGCGCTTGCATCAAATTATCAAAGACACCAACCTTCCCACCTTTGACAAAAGCGCCTTGGCGTGGATGGTGGATTATGGTTCGCGCCTTGTGGAAGACCAACGCCGCCTCAGCTTAAAATTTCCTCTATTACGTGAAATCATGCTGGAAGCTGCCACTCTGAACACGCGCAAAAAGCAAGAATATATCGACGCGGCGTGTTTACAGCAAGCCGCCGACGCTAAGCACTACCGCGCTAATCTTGTGCAAGACAGCTTTTTGGAAGAATACGACCGTGATGTTATTAAAATGCGCACCACAGGAAAAGCTATAGGTATCGTGAACGGTCTTTCCGTCACAGGCTACGGCGACTTTGAATTTGGTCTGCCGCATCAGATTTCTTGCGCCGTAGGTGTGGGGCATGGCGGTATCATCGACCTTGAACGCGAAGCCGAATTGGGTGGTCCCATACACACCAAGGCCATCATGATTTTGAAAAGCTATTTGACATCGTTATTTGCACGTCGCCGTCCCATAACACTTACGGGAAGCATTTGCATTGAGCAATGCTATTCTGGCATTGAAGGTGACTCCGCCTCTGGTGCAGAGCTTATTTCACTGCTTTCTGCCATTGCTGAAGTGCCTGTACGCCTTGACTTAGCTTTCACCGGTGCGCTCAACCAATCTGGGCAGATCATGGCAGTGGGCGGTGTCAGTCATAAAGTGGAAGGCTTTTTCAATGTGTGTGACAAGCACGGTCTTACGGGTACGCAAGGCGTGCTTATTCCCCATGATAATGTGGAAAATCTTATGCTTTCACCGCGCGTTATGACCGCCGTACAGCAAGGAAAATTTGCCATCTACCCTATTAAACATATTGAGGAAGCACTAGAAATCCTCACAGGCTATACTGTGGGAAAAAGACGCAAAGATGACACTTTCGCCAAGGGAACATTATATCACTTGGTAGACAAACGCTTACAAAGCCTGTGCGCCTATGCGGCTAAAGATGTCAAAGCGCCTAAAAAAGCTCCGCTTGTCAAAAAAGCTTCGCCCAAAGCCGCTGTCATCAAAGCAGAAGAAGAAGTGCAAAAGTATTCTCAAACGCGTACTTTGTTACCAAAACACCTGCTCTCTTTGCGCGAGAAAAAAGGTTGCTAGGGTGAAATTTGATACAGAACTTGCGCGCCGTGTCCTTATTTATGGCACGGCGCTTATCAGTGTCATGGGGGTGGCTATTACGCTTCCTGTGCTTCCCTTTATGGCAGAAGCCCTACAACTCACCGACACTATGCTCGGCGTGCTCATTTATTCTTTCACCCTACCCGGCATTATTTTTGCGCCTATTTGCGGCATACTTTCCGACAGATGGGGGCGCAAAGCTGTGCTTATCCCCTGCCTTGGGCTTTTTGCCTTGGGAGGTTTTGCGGCGTCTTTTACCCAAAGCCTAGAGGTTTTGCTTTTTTGGCGTATTCTTCAAGGTATAGGCGCCAGCAGTTTAGGCGTCTTATATGCCACCATTGTGGGTGATATATACCCTAATGACACAGAAAGGCTCAAAATTATGGGCTATGCCGCCACTACTTTGAGCCTTGGCGCGGCTATTTTTCCCGCCCTTGGAGGCTTACTTGGAGAAGTGAGCTGGCAATGGACTTTGCGCCTTTCACTTATAGCTATTCCCTTACTCTTTTTAGTTCTGTTTACGCCTCTTCCCCCTCACGAAAAAAGGGGAAATATGAAAAAATACGCCCAAGAAGCCAAGAAAAATATTTTGCAAACCAAAACCCTTTTGCATTTTGCCATAACCTTCTGCGCATTTTATGTCCTTTACGGGCCGCTTATCAGCTATTTCCCTTTGCTTGCCAAAGAACAATATAACGCTTCGCCCATGCACATAGGCGCTTTGTTTGCAGTATCTTCCTTAGGCACTGTGGCTGTAACGCTCTTTCTTGCTCCCATCGTGCAAGCTCTCTCTCAACGCCTTGTGGCTTGTGTGGGAGCGTGCTGTTTTGCCCTATCCATGCTCATACTCTTACTGTGGCCGCAAGATATAGCCTATGGCTACTTAGCCTTTCCCATTTTATGTTATGGTATTGGGCAAGGTCTTTTATATCCGCTCACCATGTCATCCCTCACAGCGCTGACGCCTTTATCTTCACGCGGCGCCGTTATGGCAGTTAACGGAACTATTTTACGCCTTTCACAAAGTGTTGCCCCTTTTATGAGCGGTTTTCTCTTTTTACACGGTACATTTTCCTTTGTATTTGTAGGCGGACTAAGCATAAGTATGATTATGCTTTTCTTGGCATTTCGCACTTTTTGTGCCAAAAGAGCACATTGACTTTTTTTCACAAAGCATCTATATTGACAGATTATATGGTCAACACAAAGAAGATACTAACATACACCCTACGCTTTGCTTCCAAAGCCATATCTGAGGAATGAAATGCATAAGTCAAAAAAAGAGGCACTCCTTAAAGCTGCCAAAGAACTTTTTGGTGAATATGGGTATGTTGAAACCACATTTAAGAAAATCTCAGAAAAAGCCGGTGTTGCTCTGGGTCTTTTAACTCACCATTACGGCAATAAAGAAAAAC
Organism: uncultured Desulfovibrionaceae bacterium; assembly: GCA_964369335.1. Classification (GTDB taxonomy): domain Bacteria; phylum Desulfobacterota; class Desulfovibrionia; order Desulfovibrionales; family Desulfovibrionaceae; genus CAYJAD01. The sequence continues at coordinate 9,428 of CAYJFR010000013.1, forward strand.
TCTTTCTTGCGGCTGGTTTGGACGTTTTAGATAATTTTCTGAAAGTGTTACGTGAAGCCACAGCTACAGGCGCTACAGGCTATGATTCCGTCATGAATTTTTGCCATGCCTATTTAGACTTTTCCATTGATAAGGATTCTAATTGGCTTGTTTTAGTACGATGTTCTCCTTATAGTGATATGAAAACCAGCACCGACCGTGAACTTATGACAAGCTCTTTTCAGCAAGTTTCTTTAGAATTAGAATCGTGTTTAAGCCGCGGTATTGAAGACGGTTCCATTCGTAAAGGGGTGCATGTAAGTGATACGGCGCAAGTTATTATTTCCCTCATGGTGGGCGTTAATAGAACGCGCGTGCTGACACCTTATGCTGGAAACTCTTTATACGATGAAGCTCTTTGTTTTGTGTCTCGTGCGTTAAAACCAGATTCTTTATAAAGAATCACCATATAAGGCTTTACATTTAAAAAAAAAGATTTAATTCTATGTGAGAACCCTCGCAAGCCCAGTGTTTTCCTACTACCTTAGTAAATATTTTCTACCAAGCTTTATAGAATGAGGATAATATGATCTCTTGGAAAAAAATTTTCACCAAGAACGGCTTGCCTTGGAAGGATCATTCCTCATTTAAAACCTATATTGCGCTCACAGAACTGGACGATTTATACGACTTTCTCAATGCCGTCCATATTCGTCACTGCCTTGTCAAACCCTACCAAACTGTAAGAAATTACCCTCTTGTAGAAGCGCGTGAGCTTTTGCCCTCCTTTGACAATGACATGTGGGAATACACCAACTTACCAGGGTTTTCCTTAGTAGCATTTGAGCGCCCTTTATCGTATTTATCTGAAGTGTTCCAATACGACACCATTCACCCCATTTTAAATACCTTATCAGAAAATGCCGTGGGGGCTTTTTGTCCTTTGGAAGAGCCCACCATGAAATACAATTTGCAAACCATTGCCTCACGTTTACCGCGCGCCATTCACGACGCCTTTAGGCAAGATTGCGGTCGCCTCGACACCTCCTTACTGGACTATTATCCTATGCTTATGCCCTATCTTTTGCGTTTAGATAGAGCACATGTATTTTCGCTGGACAATTTCCATCAATTTTATTTAAGCGGCATTTTTGCCTCTTTCCCTTCTGATATTGACAGCGAGCTCAAGCGTTTTGGTATGCGCATGGGAAAATTCCGCTATGGGGATAATGATATGTACGAACGCAATAGAATGTTTGTCTATCAATATCTTATGGAGCTGTATGGCTTTCCTATAGTTTCTGAGCGACGCACATCCAGCGCACTTTTTGCCCGTAAGTTGCATAAAATGGGCGAAAAATTCCTGTTGCGCGTGCTTGGGCAAACAGACAGAACTATCACCACTTTTATTGGGCAAGGCGATCATAGCCGTTATCCCAAAGTAGAAAAAATCGCCCTCATTGGCATTGATGCTGACCAACAAGACGCCATTAAAACCCTTGAAGACGGCGGCTATTTTATCGACGAAGAGAATCGCGTCGTCATTATCCGTGTGACCTATCGCCAGCACGCCTTTAACGTGCATAACGTGCGTCAAGACCGCGCTCTTTCTGTGGCATCACAAGAAATATTACACCCCATCACAGGCAAGCCCTTACAAGGTTTGAATATTATCAGGGATAGCAGTAATATGTTCTTGCGCCTCAATGATATTGTGCGCGGTGAATATGCGGGACGTATTATTTATAAAAAAACGGAAGTTATTGAAAACACTGACACCGAAGAAAAACGCCTCAAGTTTTTATACACGTGGCTCAGCAAACATCAGCGCCGTATTATTTATTATAGTGACGACTTTTTTGCTAAAGTCAGTAAAGTGGTGGAAGGGTATTTACAATCCCCCGTCAAAGAACACGCTTTTCATGAGCTACGCGAAGTATATCGCGAAGTGCAGGAGCGTTTTGGCTATATACAGCAAGCGCGTAAAGTGCGTATTTTAGAAGAGTTGCGCGAAAGAAATCTCAAAGGCGCGTCCATAAGCTATAGGCAAATGATGCAAAGCTATGTGACATTGCTTACTGAACTTAGCCACGAGATAGTCAACTTCTTCCCTTCCTTGGTAGACACTATCATCGGGCTTATTGATGCTGTGCTCAGTACGCGCTATATTATCCGCACCTATATAGAGTGCTCAGAAAAAGACCTCACGCCAGCCGGCTTAGAAATTCGTAAAAATTACCGCCGTATCGTTTCCTTACGTGATACTTTTGTGGCTGTGCGCAAAGCTCGCGGCGGTCAAACAAACTCTCAGACGTAATTGACAGCAAGGATACCCATGTCTCACGCTTTTTATGTACCTTCCCAACAATGGCCCACAACATCACAAGACTCCTGTTTTTTGCAAGACCAAGAAGCTCGCCACCTTATCAGCGCCTTACGTATGAAAGAAGGCGAAAAAGTATACATTCTTGACGGTCAAGGCAAGCAAGGTCTGTGCCGTATAGAACAGGTGGGAAAACGTGAAGTAAAGCTCTCTCTCTTAGAGGAAAAATTCTTTCCGCGTCCGCAGTCCTTACCCATTATGGCTTTAGCGTGGAGCAAAGCCACACGCAGAGGCTTTTTTATGGAAAAAGCTGTGGAATTAGGCGTGCATGAGGTTTGGCTTTGGCAAGGGGAACACAGTCAAGGCAAGGTTCCGGCTGAGGTAAAAGAGCAGTGGCTAGGGCAATGTGTGGCTGCCATGAAGCAATGCCGCAATCCTTGGCTCCCTGCTGTGCGTGTTCTGCGCGGCGGTGTGCAGGAATTAGTAGAAGAAAGCGCCCTCTTTGAGCATAAATTTCTCCCTTGGGAAGTACAAGAAAACATACCCATGCTCACGCCACAAGCGGCAGGTCAACCAGGTCTAAGTATATATGCCATTGGCCCTGAAGGAGGTTTTTCCACCAAGGAAATCCAAACCTTTACCCAACATTCTTTCCAAGCTGTCAGCCTTGGAGACAGAATTTTGCGTTGTGAAACGGCGTCCTTATTGTGCCTTGGTATACATTGGTGGGCTTCACAATTACCGCAAAATCAAAAGAGCTAGCTATGGCAGTGCATCAACCTTTACCAGAGCGCTTACGCCCTGACAATATAGAGTCTTTTGTGGGGCAAGGGCATGTGGCAGAGCGTCTTCAAGCGCTTATGCAAGCACAGCGTCTCCCCTCCTTACTGTTTTTTGGCCCTCCCGGTTGCGGAAAATCTACCATAGCCCTCTTACTCGCCAAGGCGCAAAGTCAGCACTATATACGCATCAGCGCCCCAGAGGCAGGCTTACAACAATTACGGCGCAAGCTCAGCGGTATAGAAATTCTCGTACTGGACGAAGTGCACCGTTTTTCCAAAGCGCAACAAGATTTTTTCTTACCTTTAGTGGAATCAGGTGAACTCACCCTCATTGCCACCACCACAGAAAATCCTTCTTTCAGCGTCACACGGCAACTTCTTTCGCGCTTACATGTCTTGCGTTTACGCGCCCTTGGGCATGCAGAACTCACCGAGCTTGCCAAACGCGGCGCGGCAGAACAAGATATACAGCTTGCAGAACCCGTCATAGAATTGCTTGTTTCTGTGTCGCGTGGAGACGCGCGTTCGCTGTTAAATTTGATTGAATATGTTTCTGCCCTTCCCGAAAAAGAACGTACTCTTGAGAGAGTCAAAGCTGGCTTACCAGAGATTTTAAGCCGCCATGATAAAGACGGCGACAGTCATTATGAACTGGCTTCTGCCCTTATAAAATCCATTCGAGGCAGTGACCCAGATGCGGCTTTATATTATCTTGCATGTCTGCTTGAAGGCGGCGAAGATCCGCGCTTTATTTGCCGACGCCTTATTCTGTCAGCCTCAGAAGATGTAGGACTGGCAGACCCACAAGCCTTGCCTTTAGCTGTGGCTTGTCAGCAGGCCATAGAATTTGTGGGCATGCCCGAAGGCTTCATTCCCCTTGCCGAAACAGTAGTCTATTTAGCCCTTGCTCGCAAAAGTAACAGTACCTATGCTGCCTATCTTCTGGCACAAAGAGAAGTGAAAAACAACGGCCCACAGCCCGTACCCTTACATTTACGCAATGCCGTCACCAAATTGCATAAAGAATGGGGCTATGGCAAAGAATACAAATACCCGCACAGCTATCCGCAAGGATGGATTGCACAAGAGTATTTACCTCAAGAACTTGCAGGCAGATCTTTTTATCAGCCGCGCAATAATGGGGACGAAGTACGATTGAGTCAATGGTGGCGTAAAATACAGCAAAATAACGGATAAACAGAATATGCAAAAGTCTTTAGAAAGCTTTGAAATACATTATGGTTTAGAAAAAAGCTATACCTCACCCACATATACACCAGGAATTATTGCCAAACATCTTCCAAGCCTCGTTTTTTATACCCAAGCGCTTTTTGGGCCTGTAAGGCGTCTACTCTACTCTGCACAAGTGGGCAAGTGCACAGATGAAATGTGGTCCAATCAAAGTGTGGGCATAGGCAAAGTTTTAGAAAATGTGGGTTGCCACATACAATTGAACGGCATGCATCACATAGACAGTCTTGATAAGCCGTGTATTTTTATTGCTAATCATATGAGCACTCTTGAAACATTTTTACTACCGGGCATTATTCGTCCGCGACGCCCCGTGACCTTTATCATTAAAGACGGTCTTATGAGAACGCCTTTATTCAAAGATGTTCTTGCTACGCGAGATGTTATTGTAGTGGGCAGATCCAATCCCCGTGAGGATTTGAAACTCGTTTTGGAAGAAGGAAAAAAACGCCTAGACAGTGGGCTTTCGCTCATTATTTTTCCTCAAAGTACACGCGCTGTAGAATTTAATCCTCGCAAATTCAATAGCATTGGTGTCAAATTGGCAAAACAAAGCGGCTACCCTATTGTGCCCCTTGCCCTCAAAACTGACGCTTGGGCACAAGGCAAGCTTATCAAAGATTTTGGCCCTATTTATCCTAACAGAACCATACATTTTACTTTCGGTGAACCTATCTCTGTCATAGAGCAAGGAAAAACAGAGCAAGCGCAGATATGTTCTTTTATTGAAGAACATCTGAAAAAATGGGCAGAATAGATTTATATTTATGGGGGAGGGAAAAACTTTCCCCTTTAAGGGACAAGTGCTAGTGCCAAAAAGTTTTTCCCTCCCCCAACCCCACACCCTTTTCAAAACGCGCTTATTAAAACCTGCTAGAGCGTGTTCACATAAAATGATTTTTCGAGTTATATCAAGGAAGGTAAACAGGCTTTGAGGGAGTGTATACAGACATACATGACCGAAAAAGCCTGTGAAACCTGACGCAGAGAGAACCGAAAAGGCGTTTATGTGAACATGCTCTAAACTTTTTCCGCCTTACCCTGCTTAACATTCTGACTGTGAGCAATAATTTCTGGTAAAACTTCCGGCTTTGCCAAGGTAGAAGTGTCTCCCAATTCTTGATACTCGCCAGCGGCAATTTTACGCAGCATACGGCGAATGATTTTTCCAGAACAAGTCTTAGGCATAGCGTCCACAAATTGAATAACTTCTGGCGTTGCCAAAGGCCCAATGTCGCGACGAACGGCATCGCGTAATTCCTTACGTATTTCCTCAGACCAAGGAATATCTTCTTTCAATGTCACATAAGCATAAATGCCTTCCCCTTTGAGGTCATGAGGCATAGGTACTACAGCCGCCTCTGCCACACGAGTATGTGCCACCAAGGACGATTCTATTTCCGACGTACACAGACGATGACCTGAGACGTTAATGGAATCATCTATACGCCCTAAAATCCAAAAATAGCCGTCATCATCTACGCGCGCGCCGTCTCCTGATTGATAGGCATTAAAGCGTTCAAAATACGATTTATATTTTTCTGGATTGCCAAAAACCCCTTGCATCATGCCGGGCCAAGGCTTGCGCACCACTAAATGCCCACCACGCCCGTCTATTTCTTCTTGCTCACTGCCGTTTTGACCACTCATAACCGCGGCATCAATACCCGGCAAGGGGAAAGTCGCCGAGCCTGGCTTTAATGAAGTAGCATAAGGCATAGCGGCAATCATAGCGCCGCCTGTTTCCGTCTGCCACCATGTATCAATAATAGGTAAGTCATCATGACCAATGATTTTTCTATACCACATCCAAGCTTCGGGATTGATGGGCTCACCCACAGAACCTAAAATACGTAAAGAGGACAAGTCATAACGCTCAGGCCAAGCCTCGCCCACACGCATAAGCGAGCGTATAACTGTAGGCGCTGTATAAAAAATATTCACGCGAAATTTTTCTACAATACTCCAATACCTGTCTGGCTTAGGATAATTGGGCACACTTTCATACATCACCGTCGTAGCGCCCAAGGACAAAGGCCCATACACTAAGTAAGTATGCCCTGTAATCCAACCGCAATCCGCTGTACACCAATACACATCATCATCACGCAGATCAAAAACCCATTGCGTAGTGTGCGCGGCATAGGTCAAATAACCGCCAGTAGAATGCATGACACCCGTAGGTTTTCCTGTACTTCCACTGGTATGCAATAAGAACAGTGTGTCATCGGCGTCCATGGACTCGCAAGGAAAGTCAGCATCAAGAGTAAAGTCGTCTAAAAGGTCATGCCACCAAATATCACGATAGCGTTTCATTTCTACATCTTGATTGGCGCGGTTAACCACAACCACATGCGCCACAGAAGGGCATTTTTCGATAATGGGGGTAAGATTGGCCTTGAGCGGTTTCACTTTTCCACCACGGATAGCGCCGTCGGCAGTAATAACAACCTTGGGTTTACAATCTTGAATACGCCCGAGCACGCCGCCTTCCGCATAGCCAGAAAAAATAACCGTATGAATGGCACCAATACGCGCACATGCCAGCATAGCAATAACAAGTTCTGGAATCATGGGCATATACAGAGCAACTCTATCCCCCTTACGCACGCGTAAAGAGCTTAAAGCATGCGCAATACGACACACTTCTGTATAGAGCATTTGATACGTATAACAGCGAACTTCATGCTCGCCTTCACCTTGCCAAATAAGAGCTGCTTTATTGCGCTTGCCATTGATAAGATGCCTGTCAATACAATTATATGCCGCATTAAGCTTTCCGCCCGTAAACCATTTATACGAATGCTCTTTATCATCTGCGTCTAAAACAGAATCCCATGGCTTAAACCAGTGCAAAAGTT
>CAYJFR010000013.1:16633-20583 GCA_964369335.1 uncultured Desulfovibrionaceae bacterium
ACGTCCACCCCAAAATTTATCGGGGTTTTCTAAAGCCTCGCGACAAATGGCTTCATATTCTTCTTGGCTACGAATCCATGCCGTATCTTTATTATGCATGGGAGGGCTGTACAAACGAGTTTCATTTTGTAATGTGGTAAAGCTGTTTTGTACCATGGAATTCACTTCTCCTTATGTTACATATTATCATAGGAAACGAGTTTCGCATTATTACACCCTACATATACTGTATACAGCCGTCAAGTAAACAAGGTTGACTGAAAAAACAATCAAGGGCTATTTTTTACCTTTTTACGTAAAGTTTTTCTTATAACATAACAAAACAACACAATAAAAAATATTTTTCACTCTATGACAAAAAAAAGGAATACTTTTCAGTATTCCTCAGATTTTTGTACGTCTATTTTTGATTATGACGCTCTGTAAAGGCGTTTTATAAGGGTTTTATAATATTATGGTGCAAGAGTTTTTGTACCAAAAGCGTCACAGGCAAGCCCACGACAGTACTCCAAGAGCCGTTGATACGTTCCACCAAAAAAGCCCCTTGACCTTGAATGGCATAGGCGCCAGCTTTATCTAAAGGTTCACCGCAAGAGGCGTATCTTTGCAGTATGTCGTCTGACCAGTCATGAAAAAAGACCTCTGTGCTATCATAAAAAAGCTCTTCCTCTCCCCACGGAAGCATCAAGCTCACGGCTGTAATAACCTTATGCCCTTTGCCAGAAAGACTTTTTAACATGGAAAAAGCGTGTTCATCATCCCGAGGTTTACCGAATATTTCCCCGCATGTGTGCGTATCATATAAAGCTACCACAGTATCCGCCGCTATAACAGCAGCGTTTTTATGATGCTGCGCCACAAAATGCGCTTTTACCGACGCCGCACGCTGGGCATATACATGCGCTTGCTCCCCTGGTTCGGGTAAAGGCTCAATGCCGTGTGGTTGCACAAGAGAAAAAGCCATGCCCAACTCCTGTAAAAAGAGTTGCCGTCTGGGAGAAGCCGATGCCAAAATACAAGGGTGACAAGTAGAAAAAAGACTTTGCATATTATAACTTCGTAGCTGGTGGAGGTGGTGACGGCTCATCAGAAGGTTGTGACGGTGTAGGCGTCGCAGCAGGCGGTGGTGCAGGCGCATCTGTAGAGCTTTGCCCTTGGCGTTGATTATTGCGAGGCGCTACAGCATCTGCAACATTCAAGGTAGCCAAGGCAGTGGCTTCTTTTTCCAAGACAGCATGCCCTACTACTTTCCATGTGTCCCCTAGCTTTGCCAAAGCAAGCCAAGAGGTCATGCCCGCCGGCGTAGTCACTTGTGCCACTGCGGCACTGTCAGAAATTTCTTTCACTTTAGCTTTTAGTAAGGATTCAGGAACCCAAGGACAGTTAGGTTTTTGTGCGCGTGTGCATTTGTTGATAAGCTCGCCTGTACTCACACCGCGAGTAAAATACTCCACATTCTGCTTTTCCATATCAACCACAGAACCAAGCAAGTCATCCATACCACCAAGACCCAAAAATTTACCAACACTATCAAGAGCCTGTAAAGGTTTATTGTCCTGTGTTAAAGCTTGTACTTCAGCGGCAGAAAAGCGTTTTATATCCATTTGCATTAAAAATTGTGTGGCATCACGTTCTGTAAGCGAAGTTGCCATCTCTTTCAAAGGCTTCTCAGCACCAGAAGAAAGACAGCCTGTTAAAGCTAGGCATAAACCCAAAGCTATAGTATATTTTTTCATATATTCCTCATATATAGTTAAACAGTATATGTTATCATAAACCAGACCACACTAAAAGTCCAATGAGGCTATTCCTTACCTGAAAAAACTTCCTTCTATACAATAAAGCACTCTTTCTGTATGCTGAGTAACATCTACTGAGGAGGGAGCTATGAAACGGAATATCGTATATACATATATTGCACTTTATCTTGTACTTATTTATATATTTGGCAATATTTTTGATAATTCAAACTTGGAAACCCAAGTATCACTGGGAATTATGGCAGCGACGCCTGTCATATTTGTCATTGCCGTTATACATATTATTTGCCGTCTGCTCGGTCGAATAAAGAAAAAGTCATCTCCATCAAGAAGACACTCATACAATGATCATTACGGTTCCAATGATACGCGAACATCTCACAAAGACGACGATAGGCACGACAACGACAGCAATGATGGCAGTAGTAGCGACGGCGGCGGCGGTGGTGATAGCGGTGGCGGCGGTGATGGTGGTGGCGGCGGTGATGGCGGCGACTAAAAAGCACCTCATAATAAGTTTCACACATAAAAGCTAAAAGGATTTTCAAGGAACATCTATGCCTAAATTTTTGATTGCATACGGAATACTACTTATACTCGGCCTCATAGGATTACTTTTTTTTGACAGTTATGGTGGTATAGCACTGCTTATTGTACTCATGATACTTCACTTCCCTTTTTGGCTCATTAAAAACATGCTTCAAAGCAGTAAAGATAAGAAGAAGAGCGGAAAAAAGAAGCATAGTCATGATGATGACGACGACGATGACGACGATGATGACAATGACAGCGGCGGTAGTGACAGCGACGATTAAACGGCAAAAACTATTTCAATGATATAGGGGGAAAGTTTCTTCAGACTCTCCCCCATAACTTATTAATACTATTATCTTATGCCCAAAGAATAAGCCTTGTCTCATAGGGCGATGTAAGATCCGCATTATAAGGCAAGACGCGCACGCCGTAGGCATAGTGTCCATTTTCTTCCACAGTAAACTCACCCACATAGAGCAAGCGTCCTGATTCTAGACGTTCTTTGAAAGCTAAGGGGAAGACCTTGGGCTTTTCCGTAAAGTCGTGCGCATCGCTGCGCCCTACCACATGTTCGACCCAAAGATTTGGATAATCCAATTCGCCAGGGTTCACTGTAACAAAGATACGTATCACTTGCCCCACATACAAAATATCACTGCTGATGCCTTCAAAAGCCACCTCATCAATGAACACATTGGGGAAAGAGTGCGCCATGCTGTGCTTCCAGGTCACAAGACGCTTGGCTAAAGCAAAATCGTCGGCAAACAGCTCTTTTTTTCTCAAGGCAGTGGGTGCATAATATTCTTGCACATAATCATTGACCATACGGTGTGAGCTAAAGGCAAGGGTTAAACCTTGCATGGCGTGACGTGAATAATCAATCCATCTTTGCGGCAAATTATGCTCATCGCGTTCAAAATACATGGGGAGAACAGCGTCTTCCAAAGTGCTGTATAGTGATTCCGCATCGGCATAGTCTGCCCTGTCTTCCAACACATTCAAACAAGCCACTTCTGGCCCAATGACCCAACCATTATTCTTGTCATAGCCTTCGCACCACCAACCATCGGAAATACTCAAATTCAGTCCGCCGTTGACAGACAACTTCATGCCGCTGGTGCCGCTGGCTTCATTGGGACGTGAAGGCGTATTCAACCATACATCACAACCGCGTGTCAGCATACGTGACACCGCAAGGCTATAATCTTCCATAAAGTAAAGATGCCCAAGGAAGCGATCATCAAGGGTATACTTAACAATTTCCCTCATAATATCTATGCCTTGCTGGTCAGACGGGTGAGCCTTACCTGCAAAGATAAAAATAACAGGGCGATTGCTGTCTTGCAAAATACGCTGTAAACGCTCCACGTCGGCAAAAAGCAAACTTGCGCGCTTATACGGTGCAAAACGTCTGGCAAAGCCGATAACTAATGCGTCTGGATTGCTCAACCCCGCACGCATGATCTTCTGCTTGGCTGTGGGAACATCCAGCACTTTGAAAAAGCTCGACAAGCCTTTCTCAAGCGCATGTAAAAGCTTTTCTTTTTCTCCCCGCTTAATATCCCATATTTGCTGCGCAGGAATATGCATAACCTTATGCCACTGTTCAGCGGTGGGCGGTAATTCTGTCCAAGCTTCGCCCACAACATCATTGAG
>CAYJFR010000014.1:0-290 GCA_964369335.1 uncultured Desulfovibrionaceae bacterium
TATGACTTTGCCGAACTTGAGGGCAGTGATACGCTTGAAAGCCTAAAAATTGATGGTAAATACGGTACATTTAGCAATTTTGCCGTGGAAAGATTTGATCAGGGAACGGCGGATATAACATATACCTATACGCAATATGTGGACGTGGCGCACGGTGAGGCTTCTACGCTGACAGACTCTTTGGACGTGTCTATTTTCAGTGAGAACGGCGTGCTTTTTGGTAGAGAGCAAATAACACATCATGTGGAAAACCTTGCTGATACGACAAATTCTCTTACTGTCAATGAAGC
>CAYJFR010000014.1:300-20350 GCA_964369335.1 uncultured Desulfovibrionaceae bacterium
TTTTACTTCTGTTGATGCTGACAAGTTATTCATGCCCGGCACTTTGGCAAGTAATAGAGCTTATGGCGGTGATATTCTCACCACAGGAAAATTGAGCGGTACGGCATTTACAAAAGAGGCTGTGAGCTTTGAAATGTATGACGAATTTGGTAATATATTGCACAGTGAAAACCACGGCATATATACGAAGTTCTTTTCTGACTATGGCGTTATGACCTTAACCAAAAGCGCCACAGGTATGAACTCTTCTTTTACCTTAAATAAGGAATATGCAGGCTTTAAAGAACTGCCCCAAGATTTTGTGACCTCTTTCCCCTTTATTCTTGTGGCTAAAGACGCCCAAGGCGTAGAGCTTGGGCGGGAAGACCTTGGCGTGACTGTGCGCGGAACCAACGACGCGCCAGAACTTTCTTTAGGACTTTCTGCCACAGGCACGAGCGGACGTTTTGAGGTGTTTGATGCCGACGCCGATGACAGTAGTACTTTTACCGTAAGTTATGGTTCTACGGTGGTGAAAGATGTACAAGCTGGCTCTGTCATACAAGGGAAGTACGGAGCTTTAGTCATGGGAGAAGACGGCGCCTATGAGTATGTCGAAGCCGTCAGTGACGCCACAGATATAACTTTCAGCGCCGCGCAAATACAAGCCTATGGCGCTTTGAGTGCAGGACAAAGCATAAAAGAAACGTTTTATGTTACCGCCACCGACAAAACAGGCGCTTTTGAGAAAAAGGCGCTGATTATGGATATAGTGGGCGTTAATGATGCCTTAGTTTTGAAAAATAGCGCTGAAGACGGCAGTATTGTCAAAGAGCATGATATTCTAGAGCCAGGCGCCGCCTCGCGAGCTATCACAGGATTTTTTGAATATACAGATTTTGATAAAAATAGACCTGTCTTTGATGTAAATGGAGATGTTACCAAGACTGTGAACGGCAATGTCACCACTTTTGCCATGGAATACGGCACGCTCACTTTGAATACCACCACCTTGGGGCGCGTGAATTATAGTTTTAAGCTCAATGATAAAGCCTTTGAAGTGCAAAAATTGGCAGTGGGCGAAGAGCTTGAAATTTCTTTCCCCTTACAAATCAGTGACGGCATATTCACGGCGGCAAAATCCAGCGTGAATCTTGATTTCACCGTTAAGGGCAGTAATGATGTGCCCATTATGACCCATATACCCACGGACGGTATGTTAGTCACGGATGCATTGCCAGATGGTATGGCAGACGGTACTTTAGACGATACTGTTTCAGGTGTCTTAACTGTGCAGGACGTGGACCTTTCTGATATGCACACTTTTAGTATCAGCTCTACGGGCAAAGAAACGGTAACGTCGCACAGTAAGGGCGTGTATACCATGCAGGGCACATATGGCACTCTGACTTTAGATATATCTGGAGAATATAATTACACCTTGGGTGCTATAGATTCAGCGCAAGGAGATGCTGTGGCAGCCTTGGCAGACGGCGTAAAAAGGACAGAAAGCTTTACTGTTAAAGTTGCGGACGGTTCTGGAGGCTTTGCTACTAAGGTGCTGACTTTTACTACAGAGGGCAGTAATCAAGCGCCTGTGGTGTCGGACGTGACAGGTGAGAGCACGGTGTATGCTTCTGGTGTGGGACGTGAGGTTGATGGAGCTATTTCTTCAGATGCCGAACAAGTGTATACAAGTAAGGTTATGACAGGGCAAATTCTTGTTTCTGACGTGGATAAAGACGCCTTAAAATATGTTCTTTGTGATGCCCAAGGCAATGCGTACTCTGGTAGTGGAACTTTTGTGACGGAATACGGCACAGTGAAGTTTACCTCCAATAAAAGCGGTGCCAGTTATACTTTCACCATCAATAATAAAAACGAAGAAATTCTTGCCTTACAAGAAGACGCTTCCCTTTCTCCCTTTACGGTGAAAGTGGTAGACAGTAAGGGCGCAGAGGTGGACGTTTTTGCCAATGCTAGCGATTTTATTACCATTGTAGGAACAAATAATGTTCATGAATTGGATGTAGAATACAGCACTGTGCCAAAATATGATGGCATTGTTACGCCGCAAGACTCTCTGGGTGAGGCGCTATTGCGTGTTATTGATGCTGATGCTGAAGACTACACTTACGAAGGAAAGCTTGTAGGCGCAGATGATATGATTTCTTCTTCTCAAGAAGACGGAACACTGACTCTTGTGGGAAAGTATGGTTCGGCAATTTTGTATACTGCTACAGGGAAGATACAATACGGGCTTATTGTAAATGAGGTTGACGAAGCACAGCTTACAGAAAGTTTTCTTATTCGGGTCACTGATAGTCGGGGTATACAACGTGAAGAAGAGGTGTCTTTTACCATTTATAGTGACGCGGGTGCTATTCCTCCATCTCCCATCTTGGACACAATAGACTCAAGCCTTATAGCCGCTGGGGTAGGGCGTGACAGTAAGGGGAATGCTTACGAAGACGGCACTGTTGCGCAGGAAAATGCTGTGTATAAGGGCGATTTTGTGGCAACGGGCGTTTTTGCCATTCCCCAAGGGACAGATTACTATGCTGTGTATTCTGTGGATAGCGACACGCAAGAGGTTGTGGACTATGTGCCTAAAATAAGCGGCACGACCTATACCTATACTTCTGAATACGGCACCTTGGTACTCACCAAGAGCGGCAATAATTATAATTATAAATTTACCATGAATGCACAGCATGACATGATACAAGCTGTTGCCGAAGGGCAAGAAGTGACACTTCCTCTCTTTATCCAAGCGGTCAATGAAAGAGGCTTTGCTGCGGAGGGCACGCCTTTGGGTCTGACCTTTACAGGCAGTAATGACCGCCCTGTACTGAGCTTTGTAGTGCAAGAGGATGTTATTGTAGATACCAGTGAGGCAGAAAGCGAAGCTCATGGGCAAGTACATACTACTGACCCTGATGCCAGTGATTTTCACACTTTACACGGTATATCTACGCACGCACCATCTGAAGTGGCGGAAGAAGAGGGTGGTTACTTATCTATTGTAGGTAAATACGGAACGCTAAGTATTTTGGAGGGCGAGTATACCTATAGCGTTGCTACAGAAGAACATTCTGGCTATGATGCTTTAAATAAGCTTGCTTTGGGTGCTAAAGGTGTGGAAAATTTCACCATTACCACGACAGATTTTTCGGGCGCTACGGACACTAAGACCATAAACTTTACGGTCATAGGCTCCAATGATGCGCCACAAGTGTTGGAAAACCATATAAGCCTCGGTCTTGATTTGAATTATATTCTTTCGGGAGTAGGGCGCGACAGAAATGGTAAGGTGTATGAAGAAGGCACTGCCGCACAAGAAAACGCCGTATACACAGCCAAAGCTGTTACGGGCTTTATTGCTGTCAGTGACCCTGATACTAGCGAAAGCTTCACCCCTGTCTTTTTTGATTTTACGGGAAAGTTAGATGACCAAGGACAGCCCCTGTATGAACCTTTTGATGGTATCACAAAAGGCAATACCACGACCTTTGATGTGGAAGAGGGAAAATACGTTTTCACCAAGGCGAGCAAAGAAGGCTTCTCTGGTTTTAACGTGACATTTACGCCATATAAAGAATGGTTGCTCAGTAGGGACAATATAGGCGAAGATGATTCCTTTGCTTTTGTAAGAAGTTTTGGTGTGCAGGATAAAGCAGGGCTTTTGAGCGAACCTGTAGATTTGGACATACACTTTATAGGCAGTAATGATAAGCCGGAATTTACCTTGAGTATGCAATCAGAGGACGTTATTGTGCACGCAGGTACGACAGATTCCAGCGTATTGTTGACCTATAGCGTAGAAGATGCAGACGAGGGAGATTCATACAGCCTTTTAGTGACTTCTACGCTGACAAAAGAGGCACAAAGCCTTGAAAGTTCAGCTTCAGAGGCCATAGAAGTTCAAGGAAAGTACGGTGTATTACATATAGACCCTGCTACCGATGATGTGCGTTATGTGGTGGACAATACTTTGGCTTTAGCTTTGGCTTCTTCTAAAGTGTCTGCCAAGGAAAGTTTTAGCTTTATACTCACCGACGCCGCGGGGGCCAATGTCAGTAAAACTCTTGATTTTACTGTTTTTGGAGAAAATAGAGTTCCTGTGGTCAGTGTAACAGACAGTGACACAAACCTTATAGCTGCCGGTGTAGGGCGTGACAAACTTGGTCGCGATGAGGTCAATGGCAATGCTGTGTCTGCCAACTCTGTGTATGCTGGGGATGTGGTGGCAAGCGGTACTATTAAGGTGACAGACGCTGACAAAGATATGTATGACATAAGCCTTGCTAACACTTCTGGAGAGCTGGAGGGCCTTGTTAAGGGGAGTACCATCACCTATACTTTAGATGAAGGTCTTTTGGTACTGACCAAAACGGCAACAGGCTATAGCTATAAATTCACCATGAATAAAGAGGCTGAAATTATAAAAGCCTTGCAAGCCAGTGATACACATGATTTTTCTGTGAATATGAGCATTATCGACGCCGCAGGCAATGAGGTTAATCGAGATAGTAATGGCCAACCTTTAAGCTTAGACTTTACCATTAAAGGCACCAATGACGCGCCTATTATAGAGGTGACAACAAGTACAGACTTTGCCACGGACATGACACTTTCTGGCCTTACGGACACACAGTCTGTGAGCACGCTTGCGGTAAGTGACGCTGAAGATGACGCATTGATGGTGAGGGTGTCTTTTGGAAAAGAGGAGCCTGTTGACGTGCTTAATGGGCTTTCTCAAAATGTTGTGGGCGATTATGGCATTTTGACCATTGGTGAAGACGGCACGCTTACCTACACAGTTAATGACGAAGCAGTGGAAAAACTGGGTAAGAGTGTTAAAAAAGAAAGCTTTACTATCACCGCCACCGACGAAGCTGGCGCTGTGAGCACTGAAGTCATTACCTATACCGTGCGCGGCAATAATACCGCCGCCCCCGAAATTACAGAAATACGTCAAAGTGACGCTATTCTTATAGACGACGGTTTTGGGCGTGAAGCCAATGGCGCCGACTCTGCCGTATGGAATAAAGCCTATAAGGGCGACTTTGTGGCGCGAGGAAGTGTTGTGGCTAAAGATAGCGACGGGGATGTCTTAAGCTATACGGTTCAAGGGTCTGGTTTTACACTAGATACGCAAAAAAGCACCGCCACCGTGAATTATTTTAACAGTGAATATGGCGTCTTGAGTATTACCAATAAAGGCGCGTATACTTTCACCATGAGTGTAGACCATGAGCAAATCAACGCCTTAGCACAGGGTGAGTTTATGTATCTTGATGTTACTATAACAGCTCATGATGCCAGAGGCGATAGTTCTACGCCTGAACCTTTGCAATTTACCATTAAGGGTACGGACAACGGGCCAAGCTTTGCTTTACACGGTATGGAAGCTTCACAAGAGGCAGATTTTACTGTGGAAGAGGTGAATAGTGTTGCGCAGGGAAAAATCATCATAAGCGATGTGGACGATGACAGCTTTGATGGTGACTCTTACACATATGGCTTAGCTTATGGCAAAGTGCTTGCTCAAGAAGAGGGAACTTTATTGCGCGTACAAGGTAAGTACGGTGTGCTTCTTTTTGATATATCCACGCAAGAATACACGTATACATTAAATACAGAGCATGCGGACTATGTAAAGCTCAATGCTGAAGATACGCTGAAAGAAAGTTTTGTGCTGTCTGCCACAGACCCCAAGGGTATTGTGGGCAAACAGGATTTGATCTTTACTCTTTACGGTGTCAATGAAGCGCCTACGTTAGAAATCAAACCTACCACCGCCATAGAAATGGACTATGCGCCCAATATACTCTTTAGAGGCTCGCTTATCATTGACGACTTAGACCTTGACGGGGATACTTTGCGTGAATTGCAATTAGATATTGGCGGAACGCAGATTCTGACCACTAAAAACGGCACCACAAAGATTTTGATACAGGGTGAAGCTGATGGTGATGTGGTGCAAGGTGAGCTTAGCGTCACTATAAGCGGGAATAATTGCTCATACACCTTTAAACCTCTCAACGCTGAATTTGGTTTAGACAGCAGTATTCCTGTCAAGGTCACAGATATTCACGGAAGTTCTGTGACGAAAAATCTGGAATTTTCTGTGAGCAGCTTACATATAGCTTTGAATGAGACTCCCGAACAAGCTTTTGAGGGCGGCGCCGTTGTGACAGGCTCTTTTGCTGATATGAGCACCTATGCCAAAGCCACATGGGCAGATGTGGAAATGCAGCTCTTACCTTTAATGAGGCAAGATGTTTTTGTACTGGATGAACAGGGCAGACCAATAGTAGATGAGAATAATATCTTTCTTATGGAAGAAGTGCTTATGCCTGACCCAGCTTGGGAAGCGGCGTCGGCATTGCCTGCAGATGTGAACGGCATGGGAAAACCCGATGCTTACTTTTCATCAGAATACGGCGACATAGCTTTCTTTTATACAACAGGGAAATTTGTTTTTACTCCTGCCGCTGATGGTATCAGTGAAGACAAAGAATTGCTATTCGGTCTTGCGCCGCAGTATGACCTTTCGCATAATGTGGATGATACTTATCTCTTTGCATTGGGAGAATATGAAGCTGAAACACAGCAGTATACAGGTGATGTTTTTAGCATTCTTCTTGCTGACCATGATGAAGAATTTTTTATTCCAGATGCGGCCGCTTTATCACAAGGAGTGCAAGGCGCCAGCGGTGATGATTTTATACATTTAGAATATGACCTTGATATACACGATGTATTGAGCATGGACGGCGGCGAAGGCATGGACGTGCTTCTTACGGGCATATCCAATCTTGATACGGTGAAAAATAGTATAGATACTGGTGATATGACAAATATAGAAGTTCTTGTGGGCGGTGATGTCAGCGCGCAAAATACGCAGGAACTTTTGGAGCGCATAGACTTTAGAGATACGGATAAGGATGGTATGCCTGACCTTGAAGAGCACGGCTGGACTAAAAATGAAAGTGCCGTCACCCCTCAAGGCTATGTGGAATACGAGAATAAGGACGAGGCTATGACTATTCTTGTGCAGCAGACGCTTTTAACAAATAGCTAAGGGCTTTTCTTTACAATATATTTTTTAGAGATAGCCCCTAACAAATAGAAATATCCGCTGTATTTTGCATACGGCGGATATTTTTTTATGCGTGATTGTAATCACGGCAAGCTGTGTGCTTTTTCTGTAAAGTGGCTTTTGTTGCACATCTTTTTTGTAAAGGGTAAGAGTAGGTTTATGATTTCATTTTATGCTGGCACGGTATTGCCTGTAATACTTTCTTTTTTATTGGGAGCGGCGCATTTTTGGCGAGCAGGTTTTTATGGGCTCAGTTGCGCCTTGTTGGCGTGGGGGCTTCTTTTGAGTGTGGCGCGTGCGGCGTGGGTGCGTATGCTCACTGGTGTATTTCTTCTCTTGCTTGCGGCGCGTTGGACATGGGTTTGTGGTGAATTGGTACAACTACGCCTTATAATGGGAGAACCGTGGATACGCCTTGCCTGTATATTGCTTGGCGTGGTGGCGTGGACGCTTTTCAGCGCTTACCTTGTGCAAAGACCTGTGATGAAAGAAAAATATGCAAAACATACGACAACAGCAAAATACAGCGCGTGGGCATTTGCGCTTGTGGCTTTGCTTTTCTTTTGTCTTGATAGATTTGCACCGCATATGCTTCTTATGCATCGCATAGCGCCGGGTTTTGGCTTTATGCAAGGCTTTTTACTCAGTTGCTGGGCGGCATATGTGGTGCGTCTGCTCTCCCATGCTCAGACAAAGCGTCAAACTCGTATGCGTATTTGGCGTATATTCTCACTGGTGTTTTTTGGGCAATTAGCATTGGGGCTTGTGGGCTACAGTATTTTCCTTTTGTCAGGGGAATTACATTTACCTATTCCCGGCATTATCCTTGCCGCGCCTCTGTTTCGCGGTGAAGGCTATTTTATGTTGGGGTTGTTTGCGGTATCCGTATTCTTGGTGGGCTCGGCGTGGTGCAGTTATCTGTGCTATTTTGGTGTATGGGACGCCACATGCGCGGAGCACAGGCGCACAAAGCCTGTGCCCAAAATTCCGCCCAAGCTAGCTACTTTTTTGCCGTGGTCAGCACCTCTTTTTTTTGTGCTGACCGTAGCCGCGGCACTATTTTTGCGCCTTTGGCATGTGCCTATGCAGGCGGTGCTGGCTTTGGGGCTACTCTTGGGCTTGTTGCTCTTTCCTGCCTTAGTCTTTCTTACCAATAAATATGGCTTCAGCGGCTATTGCGTGGCTGTGTGCCCTCTTGGAGTATTGGCTACACGTCTGCGCTTTTTACATCCTTGGCGCATACGCTTCACAGCAGAGTGTACCTACTGCCAACAATGCGTAAAGTCTTGTACTTATAGGGCGCTGGACGCTCAAGCTTTACAGAACAAAAAGCCTTATGCCACGTGTACCTTGTGCGGTAACTGTCTTGCTGTGTGTAAACACCAAGGCTGTTACTTAGATTTTGCGTGGTGCCCATGTATAGGAGGTACGCGAGAATGGGCACACGCGGTATTTTCTGTGCTTATCACCGTGATGCACAGTGTTTTCCTTGGGGTCGCCATGATATAATGTCTTGTTAGGGTTGTACCTCAATGTTAATGCGCTGTGACTGCCCCAAATCATCCACCACGCGCACAATATGTTTGCCCACACGCGCTTGCCAAAGCAAGGAGCTGTTCACAGCGGTACTGCCCACATATTCATCATTAACAAACCAAAAAAGGCTTTGAGCGTGGGCTGTGGTTGTGGCAGTCAATGCCAAATTGCTTTGCGGTGAGGAATGCAAATGATAAATAATATGTTCTTTAGGGCTTTGAATAGTAATGGTATTGTGCGCAAGAGTATTTTCTATACCCTCAAAGCAGGGCTCGGCAAAAGCAGGAGGTAGGGGCTTGTGCAGATCGGCTTCGGCAAAAAGCTTATACAATTCTGAAGGCCAAAATTCCCATACTACTTCTTGAGCATGGGGCGCAGGTCCGCACAGGCGTAAGTTGGTAGTGGGATCAATCCAAATTTTTCTGTATACGCCAGAATTTTTGATGGGCGAGCGACCGGGGATAAACCACGCCAGAGATTTTTCTTTGCATAATTCCGTTTGCACATCACCTGTATCACGGCACACTTCCACTTGAATAAGTTTAGTGTCTTGGTGCTGTGTGCTGAGGGTGTCTTGAAGCCGTTCTTTTTCTGTAAGAAGGGTAGCAAGATTTTTAAATAAGGGCGTGGCTATGCGATTTCCTATCAATAAAGGGTTGGCTGTATTGTCAAAATTTCCCACCCATACAGCCAAAACATAAGGGCCTACAATACCTACTGTCCACGCGTCACGAAAACCGTTAGACGTGCCTGTTTTATAATATAAAGGCAATTCCTTACGCGCTTTGCCAATATCTTTGGGAAAGTATTCTATCATGTGTAGGGTAGCTAAGGCCGCTTCTGGCGAAAGTAGAGGCGTGGGCAATTCATGCTGTGCTTTGATTTTTGCAAAATCTTCTTCGACAAAACGCAAAGGCTGCCAAATACCTCCGTTAGCAAGCATGGCATAGAGTGTGACTAAATCACGCATACGCACTTCAGCGCCGCCAAGTACCAAACTTAAGCCGTAGTGAAGGGCATTTTTGGGAAGGGGAAGTTGCGCTTTTTGCAAAAGAGTGAAGAGCGAAGGGTCAAGGCGCGATGCCAAGCTGATGGCGGGAATATTACGACTTAAACGTAAAGCCAAGTGTGCTGGCAAAGGTCCTTGAAATTGCCTGTCGAAGTTTTCGGGATTGTAGGTCACAAAACTTTGCGGTGCGTCCATAAGCATGGTTTGGGTATGAATAAGCCCTTGATCTAAGGCTAGGGCATAAATAAAGGGCTTTAAGGTAGAGCCGGGCGAGCGTAGGGCGCGCGTGCCGTCCACTTGCCCATTGATGCTTTTATTATAAAAATTGGCAGAACCTGCTAAAGCGCGTACTTCCATGCTGGGCCAATGCACAAGCATAGCGGCGGCATTATTAATGTCATAGCGGGTATTACGCGCAACAAATTGCAGAAGAGTTCTTTCTAGTAAATCTTGCGTAAAATTGTCTATGGTGCTGTTGACTTCAAGGGGCAACTGTGAAGATGTAGTTGCCTGTAAAAACTCTGTGCTCAAATGTGGCGCTATAAAGGGCATTTGTTGCGGTGCGTAGACGCGCAAAGGCGGCGCTTTGTCTGACACTTTTTCGTGGGGATAGGTAGTATTCCACGATTGATGTAAAGCGTTTCTGGCTTGTTCTAAATTGGCATGTAAGAGCAGACGCCCTTTCTCTCCGCTTTTAAAGGCGCGTTTTTGCGGATTTTGCGGCACAAGACAGAGGGCAAGGGCTTGGGCATGGGTGAGATTTTCCACTGCTTCATGAAAATACACGCGAGCCGCGGCGCCAATACCTTCAATATTTCCGCCATAGGGCGCTAAACAAAAATATGCCTCCAGTACATCCTCATGCCCATAATGATACACAAGCTGTAAGGCGCGAAACATTTGTGCCAGTTTTCCTTGGACGGTATTGGTCACGAGTTTATAGCGCAAACGTGCCACTTGCATGGCAAGGGTAGACGCCCCTATGCGCCTTGAGCCAAAAACTGAAGAAAAAGCGGCGCGTAATAAGGAAAAGGGATTTACGCCGGGGTGGGCATAATAGTAATAATCTTCGTACAGTAAAACGGCTTTTTGCACATGTTCTGGCACTTGAGCAAGGGTGACACGTTGGCGGAATTTATCATCTTTACTTAAGCCCATACGCATAAGTTCACCATTTCTGTCCATAATCATGGGAGAGAATGAAAGCCCATCCCATAAAGGAGGCGGCGGAATAAGGGCAATAGAAATGTATAAACAAAGCAGTGCCAAAAAAGAGCCCAGAAGAGCTATACAAAGACCACCAAGCAGCGTCGCACGGCGCTTGGTGGCCAAAAATTTTTGCCAAAAGAAAAGCATGAAAACTCTCTTGTGAGCCTCTGCACAAAAAGTGCTTTGTGCAGAGGCTTTTTTTAGCGTGTGTTATTGAGGAGCCTTTACGATAATGCGATTTGTGACAGTATTGCCTTGGAGGCTTCTGTCAAACAAACCTTCAGCGTAGGTGGCTGGTAAGGTGTAAGAACCCTTGTTAATGGCGCGAATATGATAGGTAAAGCCCGTTTCGCTATTATACGCATCGATAAAGGCTATGACTCTGTCTTCACGTCGATCTAGGCGGATGTCATCGGAGGTAGTGGTGTCGTCTTCATGTTCCATCACCAACTCAAAACCGCCGGGGAGTAAATCCACCACTGCTACCTGAGCAAGGCTGTCATCTGTAAGTTTTACAGAGACGTATACTGCCAAGACATCACCTTGTGTGACAATGATTGTGTCTTCTTGTTCATAATCACTTTTACCAGTGGTGTTAGAGATTTCTTTATATACGCTGAGACCTTGCACTAAATCTTTGGTGGGCAAGTTCTTGTCATAGCCATAGCTTTGCACTTCTGCAAAGTAGAGGCTATTTTGCGGTATTTTCACGTCAAAGCGTGCGCAATTAGGCGCTTCCAAGAGAGCAAGCCCAGGGAAAGCTTGCACCATGGCTTGTTCAGGCGTGGGTATACCCGCATCATAGGCACCGCAAGCAATGCTGGCATTGTTCATTTGCGCATCTGTAAGCCCTTTGACCTTCATGATTTCTGCCAAAGCAACGGCGCTCATGGCAGCTCCCATGGTGGCGTGGGGCTTGTTAAGACCTTCTAAGAAGAGCTTTTCCATATAGGGAATGGCTTCTTGTAAGGCTTCAGGGAAGTGCTTGGCAAGTACTTGGGTGTGTAGACCGTACTGCGCCAAGGTGTCGAACATACCAGAAGCGCTTCTCCATGTTTGCGGGGCTTTGCCTGTGACTTTGTCTAAATGCTGTTGTGCCTCAGGCATCATGTATAAAGCGGCGTAAGCACCTGCCATAAAGGAGTTGAATATGTCGCTTCGCTCGTGTTTAGCTTCTTTAATATAGGCTTCGCACAGCTCTAAAGGCTTACTCACCACATAACCGGCTCGGGCTAAAACCCATGCCGCATAGGCTGTGGTGCGTAATTCTTCCAGTGTTTCAGGACTGTTACTGGTTATTTCTTCCAGCGTATTGAACAAGGACGCCATGAAATCCATGGGCACAGGCAATTTAGCTTCTTGCAAAGCAAGCAGATAATTTGCCGCATAGGCGGTGAGGAATTTATCTGCATTATACGCCTCGTCTGTCCAAAGATTTACGCCATAATAGGGGTTGAAGGCGGCAACAAGAGCATTGTGTGCTTCTTTACGTGCTTTTTCTCTCTCTTGGCTCGAAGCAAGAATATGTGTTTTTTCAAGCGTGGGAGCTAAGGGAGAGTTGGTTAAGACAGCCAAGGGGAAAGCCTTGCTGATGGTTTGTTCCACGCAATCAAAAGGATAGTTTTTCAAGTAGTTTAAGCTGGTGCGCAACAGCGGCAATGGCGTTGGTGACAACGTAATAGACGTTTGCGCATCATAGGGGAGCAATTCCCTTTGGCTGTGAATGGTTGTGGATTGAGAAAGCATAAAGCTTTGTTGGCTGTAGTTGGGGAACACTGCGGGGCGAATGCTTATGGCAGTGCTACGTTCTACAACGGTACCGGACTCTGTTTGTACGCTGAAGCGTAATAAGGCATTTCCGGGTGTTTGTCCCACTTCCACTTGGAAAGGAATGAGCTTTTCTTCCATGGGAGCAAGGGTAATGCTCTCAGGCAAGGCAGAGATTTTCAAATCTCGTGTGGTGCTTTTTTCGGCAAAACCTGAACTCAAAGCCAAAGTCATGGCGTTCTTTGTGGTGTTGGTAATGCTGATACTGGCTTCAAAGGCATCGCCAAGAGCTGCCATAGCAGGAAGCTGTGGGGCGAGCACTTGTTCGCCGCGTACGATGACATTTTCTTCAGCACTGCCTACAGCTTGGTCATTTTGTAAAATGGCCATAAGGCGGATGTTGCCGTTATAATAGTCGGGGATGGGAACTTCCACATTAAGACCTTCGGCAGGAATGTCTACGACGCCGCTCCACCAAACCACAGGTGGCTCAAGGGTGCGTTTGAAAGGATTTTGGAATGTGCCTAAAAGTCCTGCAAACAAATCAGCGCCGTCGCCGTCACCACCAAAGGCAGAAAGGCGCTTCATGATTTGGGCATGCTCAGGCATAACACGGTCAAAGAGTTGCTTGGTGTTTACTTCTAAAGCACGGTCAAGCAAGAGATAATGTAAAGGATCAGGCGTTCTGAACTTAGATAATTGCAAAATACCTTCATCTACAGCAAAGAGCAGGGCTTTTGTGGCTTTGCCTTGGTTGTTTTTAATATTCCATTGCAAGGTTTTACCGGGGAGGCCTTTTTCTGGTGCTGTGATGCTGATATCCACTTGACGCTGTTTAGTATTCACATTGACGGGTATCATAGCCACGCTTTGGGGCTGAATAAAGATATTTTCCGACTGCGGTGCACGACCCATAAGCACTTGGATATAGCCGCGACCTGTGAAATCTTGAGGAATGGGCAATTCTTGCATGCTGTTGCCCACAGGAAGTTGTACCCACTTATGCGCCACAACGCTGTCTCTTTCTAAGGAGATAAGCGCCACGCCTTCATAAGGTGTAGTGACCATAAGCTGCGCTACGTCGCCGCCAGTATAATTTCTCTTATCGGACTTGAGACGAAGCTTGGCTTTGGGCAAGTATTCAGCTTGCTTGAGGGCAGGGCGTAAGTCATCATTGCCCACAATGCTATAATGCACACGCGCTAAAACGGTGCCAGCCTTGAGCCCTGCGTCTTTGCTTGCTTGTTCACTCAACTGTACGGTGAGTAAATAGTCACCCACTTCTTGGGTGGGCATATCCCATTTTAACACACCTTCAGCAGAAAGGCTGTGTTGCTTTTCAGAAAACTTGGTTTCCACTATGGTGGTGTCATAGGAATACAAACCTCTTTCGTCGGTGACTAAAGAGTTCACTGTATTTTGACGTGTCACAGAGAAAACAAGACTGCCTGGATTGAAAGGTTTAAGTTGAGAGTCCACAGCTTGGAATTGAAGCTGTGCAACACTGTTTTTAATGATAAAGTCTATATTGTCCGCGCCTTGTCCTGTTTTATAACCTAGCATATAGGGCAAGGGGGAAAGTAAGAAACGCTTACTTTGACTTACAGAGCGACCGCCGCCGGGCTCATAGCCTTCGGTGGTGATATTGCATTGTAATGTGCCAAAGCGCCATTGGGTAAAGTCCAAGGGCAAGAGAGCTTCACCTTTGGCATTGGTGGTGCTTTCTTCCAATTCGCGCTCAATGGGATCTTGACTTTGGGTAAAGAAAGGTGAGGTGTCTTGGAAAGTATAATCTTCATAGCCTGCAAAGGACAAATACGCAGGGCGCAATTCCATATAAGCAGTCACACGTCTATCTACAGCAGCTTGACCAAAAAGCGTACGCAAACGAACGCTCAGCGCGGTACTGCCCACTTTATCCGAAGTCACAAGCCAGCCCTTGGTGGAAACGTCTTGTGTTGTGCCGTCGCCTGTGTCCACAAGAGAAGTGCTCAGTTTTAAGGTGTCAGGAATAAAAGAAGAAACTAAGACGCGTGCTGTTCCTAGCACAAGCCCTGAATCGTCTGTATTTAAAGAATCTGTAGGTGTAGAAATAAGCAATTCATAATGGCCCGTCATGGCGCTTTCTGGAATATCCCACGAAAGGCTATGAATGCTTTCACCGGCTGTGAAGGGCTTTTGCCAAACTTTACGCCATGAAGGATCACGCAAGGTGGCTTTAAGCGGCATATTGGGAGGCAAGAGCTTCCAATCATTGGCGCGTAAAAGAACACCAAAGTTCATGGTTTCGCCTGGTCTGAAAAGCCCACGCTCAGAGAATACAAAGGCGTTAAGCGCGTTGATGCTGCTTTGTTTGCCTTCTATATCAGAGAAGCGTGAGAGGTTCACGTTACGTTTATAGTCAGTCAAAGACATCCATAAAATATCTTCGTCGTTCCAAATTTTTTGGCGTGCAACCACAGCCACAGGCTCATTTTCACGGGTTAAATGTGAAAGATCGGGCAAAAGGGCTTTGCCGTCGGCTTGGGTTCTTGCTTCTGCTACAGTGTGACCATTGCGTCCAAGCACTTGAATAAGTATGCCCTCTAAAGCTTTGGCATTTTGCAAAGAGCCCACATACACTTGTGTGGTGCGGTCAGCTTGTTCTTTGAGCACAAGCGCCATATTGGAGAACATGAGCATACGCCCAGTGCTGGTAACAACGCGCCCGTCTTTGATACCTTCAAGCTTGAGGTATACAAGACCTGGAGCTACACCGTCTTCAGCTGTGCCGAACACTTTTTCTGCTTGAAGCGTGTTGAACAGTGGCTTGCTGGCATAGCTTGCTTCTGATTTTTGAGCAGGAGCAAGGGAAATTTCACCACGTAAAGCTGTGGTGTTGGCGTACAGCTGGTCAGAATCAAAGGTGTCATCAAGGCGCGAAAGGAAGGGCAGTGCCCAAGAATTGTCCGCAAAACGGTGCGCACTCCAGCGTATGCTGTCGAGGTTTTCGCTCATGATGGCAAGGTCGCTGTCTTGCAAAAGCACATTACCTGCTTGCAAGAATTCTAAACGCGCTTCGCCTGAGGGCACATAGGAAACGCCTTCAAGGTTGCGCTCAAGAGGATTGTGTACGCCTTGGTCTGTGGTAGGGCCAAAGCCTGCATTGATATTCCAGAAAACATATTTTCCTGGGGCTGCGTCAACGCGAAAACGTAAATAATCTTCTTTTTCATCGGTTTGAGGAACCCATTCCGCCTTAAGCTTACGCGCTTTGTTTTTGGCATCTGGGTCAACACCGCCCTCACTCCAATCGGTGGGGATGATATTTTCTTGAGAGCGCTTGAGCGGCAACTCTAAGAAAGTGGCGGCTTTAAGAAATTCTTCTGCGGAAACACGTTGTGAAAAGCGGAAAATAATATGGTGCTCCATTTGCAAGGCTTTATTTTCTACGCTTTCAAATTGTACTTCTTCGAGGGTAAATGTGGAATCCACACCAGGGACAACCAAACCTTTTGTGGCATTACGATCGGGGAAGTACCATTTTTTTTCGTCTTCCCAAATGGGTCGTACTTGCGGCAATGTCAGCTCTAGAGTGCTTCTTTTGGGGGGAAGTTGTAAAATACGTGTAGTGACCACAGCGCGCGAGTTGTCTTCAAGCCAGACCCATGTGGGCTTGCTTAAGTTAAGCTGTTTTTCTGTTGAGAATGTAGCTTGCTGCATAATGGCGCGGCGTGTGGAATCGCTCAAGCTTTCGGTAAAACGCATGGAAAAAGAAATGGCATGATCTCCTTTGGCAGAAGGATCAATCCACACTTTACCGTTATCTATGCTTGCGCAACGGGGAATACTACGAAAATGTACTTGTTTTGTGCTTAACTGCACGCGAGAAGGTATTTCGAGTTTGGAAATATTTGCCACATAATCTGTGCCGCTTTTCCAAGACTCTTCAGGATAAAAACGCAGCCTGTTAGTGCGCGTCCATGTCCAACGTCCTTTGGGCCAGTCGTGTGCCACAAGACCTTTAGGGGTAGAGTGCTTTTCGCCAAGCCATACAGTACACTCATCTTCCCATTTCTTACCATAGGCTTCACGGCAAAGTTCTTCATTAGGTGTAAAATAAATATCTACATACTCATCCCCCCATGTGGGACGGTAGCGTATTTCTGGCGTAAGATACGCCGTTGCGGCTTGTGCCACAGGTACAGCGAGGAGGAGTACATAAACACAGAGGTTTAAAAAAAAGTACAACGTGCGAGGAATACGCTTTTTTTTAGACCTAAACGGCAAAACTTGAGACATCTTTACCTCCTAGTAATTCAGATGGAGTTTTGTATTCAGCCTTTGAGGCTTTGCTTGTGATATTATGCTAAAAAAAGCTATAATGGAAGTCTTTTCTTTGAGTCTAACTCATGGAAAAAAATTGTAAAATTTTTCCTTGTACAATGTGTCAAGAGAAAAGTGATTGCGTGCATGAAAGTAAGTACTCTTGACAGAGTAAAAGCATATGTTTATACCATGCACGTTGTATAAATTTCACATATTATTTGTATAAATAGGAAAATGTAAATTTTACAGCGCAAAAAACAGAAAATGCATGGAGTTTACTATGAAAAAGTATATTTTGGGCGTGACTATGGCGCTTGTGTTGGCTGTCTCTGCTGTAAACGCTGTTGCCGCAGGCCCTCAAGGAGATAAGGCTGGTCGTTTTGACCAACGTGACAGCAATAAAGACGGTAAAATAGATATAACTGAGTTTTTAGCACCACAAAAAGCCAGAATGGAAGCGGACTTTAAAGCCGCTGACACCAATGGTGACGGTGCTTTGAGCCAAGAAGAATGGAAAGCCAGAAATGCCGCCAGAAGGGGCAATAAAGGCGATAAATAGTTTTTAGAGCGTGTTCACATAAACGCCTTTTCGGTTATCTCTGCGTCAGATTTCATGCGCTTTTTCGGTCAAATACCAGAAGAGTATGTTCCCTCAAAGCGCACTCATCTTTCTTGATATAACACGAAAAATCATTTTATGTGAACACGCTCTAGCGTTTTTTTGAGTATTGTATAAAGAGCCCCTTGTATGTGCAAAGGTCTCTTTTTTTATGTCTAGTGCCTTGTACACACTAAATACATGGATTGCTTCGCTTCGCTCGCAATGACCTTGATGAACACATAAAGTCATTGCGAGGAGGTAGCGACGCGGCAATTCAGTTCTTTAGGATTTACATTGTACTAGCTATGTTTTTTTGCCAGCAACGCTATAAGCTAGCGCCCCCACCGCAATACCAGCCGTAACAGCAAAAACAGGCGTGAGCAAAAGCGAGCCTATGACCCATTCCCAAAGCCTTTGCCCTGCCTCATAGCCGAGGGTTTGCACGCTGAATTCATTGAGCCAATGCCCGTGGCGCACACGATAGCCGAGCAAGATAGCTATAGCAGGCAAAAAGGGCGGCCATGTGAAGGGTATCATTGCCAGAGCGCACAGACGGTTGAGGCGAAACCAGCCAATGAAGAGTAATAAAGCCACACTTTGCACAATGGGCGCAGGCACGGTGAGTACGGCTATGGCTATGGCGGCAGTGCGTGCCAATTCGCGAGGATTGGCGCGATTATACGGGTCGTCCATAAGCCGCCGTAAAGACTCTAAAGGACGTTTCAAAGAAACAGCTTCTTGCCTTGTGTTGTTATACCTTTTAAAGGGTAAAGGCATAAGGGCGCGCATGGTCAGACGTGTGTTGAGTGTGATCAGCGCGAGATATTCTTTTGCTGTAGGGCCTTTCCATGTGTGCGGGCTGGGCATATGTACGGGGATTTCTTGAATTTCATATCCTCCCCACGCGGCGCGTACAAGGGCTTCCGCCTCAAAAGTGTAGCCGCTATTTTGTATCTTGGCAAAAGCAAAATACGAAAGAGGGTACACGCGCAAAGAGCTGTGCATATCGCACACTTTTTCTCCCGTTTGTACACGCATCCAAAAGCTAGACATGCAACGTTCAAAACGCATGCGCCACGGGCTTGGCGCTGTAAAGTCGCGCGTTCCATTGAGAATAGCTTCGCTGTTTGTGGGTATGGCGTCCAAAAGGTGTGCCACGTCTTCCAAAAGTGCGGGAGAGTCTTCTAAAATCTCTAGGCTCATGAGATGTGTACAGCCCCATTCTTGGGCAATCTTGGCGGCATGAAAGAGCGTGTTTTCTGCTGTATCATGGGGACTTTCTTTAAGACAATGTACAGTACTGTGAGTGTGTGAATTGTGCTCAAGGTCTTGCCCAAGGTTTTGCTCAAGCATTATATGGGCACAGAGGGCAGAAAGTTTTTCAAGATAGAGGGGCAATATTTCCTGAGAAAAACAGCGAGTAATAAGTATGCATGGCTGAATAAACATGCTTTTTACTAGGCAATAGTGTGTGCAGAGTCAAGTGTTTGTCTGCTAGAAGTTCTTAAGTTGTCCAAAATTGGTGTGTGTCCCAATTTTGAGGAAATTTCATATGGGTATGAATGCATAGAGGGCAATGCTGAATGTGGTCAATGAATCTTTGTGCCCACTTTGAGCGTTGCATAAAGCGTTTTGCAAATGCGTGAATAATCACATAATTTATATATGATGAATGGAGAGGTACTCCATGATATGAGTATTTGGGAATATTTTTGGCGTTGACAGATATATGTGCATTCCAAAATCTTGCGTGATGAGCAATCATGTTTCTGATAATGGTAAGAGACCTTATCCATGATTCAAACTCTGTGTGCTTGAATACGAATATATTGGCAATACTGCGTTTATATTGCTTATTTTTAATGTTTGCGTATGTTTTTGACCATACTCCCATAGGTAGGATTTCTGTAATGACCCATGAAGGCGGTAATACTGGCATTGTATAGGTTGAGAAATACTTTTTACATTCAGGCGTTTGGTTTTTAGAATTACTTTTGTTTGTGTATTGTTCGATTTTTTTTATAAACTCTCTGTGATATGTTGCATTATCAAAAAGTCTTGCATCCATGAACCAATGCGGTCCTTCGTGTAATGACATGGTGTTAGATATGGCTGAACGTATGGCAATTTCAATTCGTTCCATAACATCTGCGCAAATGAGTCTGAGTTTTCTGTCAAATTTGTATAGCTCCATAATATGGTCAAAATTTATGGAGCTTTTGAATGTATTATTAGCTAGTAGAAATGGAGTGAAATACGCAGAAAGTCTGTGATATCCAATTAGTTCAATATAATTTTGAGCTTTTATTTTGTCGGTAAAGGTAAGTTGCATGGATTGCAAAAGCTGAATGTGAGCAGAAGATGTTAAGGCAGGGTCAGTGTATTGCATATGCTTTACCTATATAAAAACCTGCCGACCCTCGCAAAGCGAATTTTCCACCTAGGTGGGGGGGCAGGTATTTTTCAATATAGCTGTTTCTCGATTTACTATTATTTTTATTTTGTCAACTGTTTTTGTCTCATTGCAAAATTT
>CAYJFR010000015.1:0-20348 GCA_964369335.1 uncultured Desulfovibrionaceae bacterium
TATTAGGATTACGCCCTTGTTTTGCAGAACCGCCTGCAGAGTCACCTTCCACAATGAATATTTCAGAAATGGCAGGATCCTTACTTTGACAATCTGCCAATTTCCCTGGCAAGGCATTGTCAGAAAGCACGCCTTTACGGCGTACCAATTCTTTGGCACGACGAGCAGCATCACGAGCACGAGCGGCGTCTACAGCCTTTTCAATAATAAGACGGATGTCTTTGGGATTTTCTTCAAAGTAGATATTGAGCTTATCGTATACAAGAGCAGAAACAACGCCAGCGACTTCACTGTTGCCAAGCTTTGTTTTGGTTTGCCCTTCAAATTGCGGGTTAGGTAACTTTACGCTGATAACAGCCGTAAGACCTTCGCGCACATCATCCCCAGACAAGCTGGTTCCTTTGAGCTTTTTTACTATGTCTGGTTGATTTTTAATATAACCGTTAATGGCACGTGTTAAAGCGGCTCTAAAGCCCATAAGGTGTGTGCCGCCTTCTTTTGTACGAATATTATTGGCAAAGGTGAGCACGTTTTCTTTGTATGTGGCATTATACTGCATAGCAAAATCCACAGAAACACTGTCATTAATGCCTTCACAATCGATAATAGAGTGAATACCGCTTTCGCCTGTATTTAAATCTTTTACAAATTGTGCAATGCCGCCGTCAGCACGGAAAACGTGTTTTTCTTCGGTGCGCTCGTCAATGCATTCTATTTCCAAACCTTTATTTAAGTAAGCTAACTCTTCAAAACGCTTACGTAAAACATCGTAAGAGTATTCCATAACTTCAAAGATGTCTTCGTCTGGTTTAAAGTGAATGGTAGTACCACGTAAAGTAGTATCTCCTTCACGCGTTAATTCGTCTTGAGGAATACCACGCGCATACGATTGTTTATAACGTCCGCCGTCACGGCACACAGTAACAGTGAGCTTTTCTGAAAGAGCATTAACGCAAGACACACCTACACCGTGTAAACCACCAGACACTTTATAGGAGTCATTGTCGAACTTCCCGCCAGCGTGTAGCACAGTGAGTACAACTTGCACAGCAGGAACGCCGGCTTTAGGATGTATGCCTACAGGAATACCGCGCCCATTATCACGCACAGTAATACTATTATCCACATGGATAATCACTTGTATATGCGTACAAAAGCCTGCCATAGCTTCATCTATGGAGTTATCCACCACTTCATAAACAAGGTGATGCAAACCGCGTGTATCTGTGGAACCAATATACATGGCAGGTCTTTTGCGTACTGCTTCAAGACCCTCTAAAATATCAATGGAAGATTCGCCATAAGTAGACGTCTTTGTTGTATCCGTAGTCATATTATACATCGTCCTCGCTATAATAAGCGGTATTTCCCACTTTCATAGGCATAATAATAATTAAGTAGTCTTTATCGTCTCCACCGGTAATGGCACACGGGCCTTCATCGGTAGTAAGATGCATATTAAGTTGTGCTGATTGAAAATGCCCCATAATATCCATAAGCTCCTTACTAGGGAAAGCAATTTGTGGGATATTTCCTGTGTATTCAATTTCTAAACTTTCTGTGGCAGAGCCTACATCTTGTCCTTTTACAGAAAGTACTGCTTCGTAATCGTTCAATTCAAAATTGGCGAAACGGATATTTTTCGTGTTAAAAATACTCAAGCGCCCTAAAGCTTCAGCGCATTCTTTTCTGTCAATTTTCAAATTATTGGTACTGCTGTTCACCTTACTGAGAAAAACAGAGTAATCAGGATAACTGTAAGTGACGCGTGGCAAGCTTAATGTTTCCCCTTTGAGAGTACGTACATAAAAACGCTTATCGGTGATATTAAATTCAATTTCATCATCGCCAAGCCATTTTTTCAATTCTTGCAAATATTTTTTTTGTAAAAGAAGACCCTCATCTGGTAAGAGGCTGAAAAGATCATCGTTATGAAAAGATACGAGAGCAAATTGATGCCCATTAAGACCACAAACCTCAATGTATCTTTCTTCGTCTTCTTTGGTTATGGGTTTCATGAATAAGCAACCAATGGCATCAGCAGCATCATCATCGCTGATACAAAAAGTCACTTTGTCCAAAATATCTTGAAAAAAATCTCCTGACCAGAATACAGCATTCTCTACAGGGAAAGGTGAAAACTCTTGAAACCAAATGGCATCATTCGTAGGCAACTTATACTTTTTGCGTCCTTGCTCTATGAGTAAAGTTTGTGACTCTGCATCTAATTGCAATGTGATTGTTCCGTTAGGTAATTGACGTATCAAATCTACAAAAGCTCTGCCTTGAACACCTACAAGCCCTTCTTGCTCTACTACTGCAGGATATTTTCCGTGAAATTCCATATTAACATCTGTAGCAAAAAGAGAAAGAGTATCACCTTCTGTCTTTATCCATATGGAGCGTAAATATGCAGCTCCTGCTCGCTGAGGTAATATGTTTGCGGCTTTTTGTAATCCTTCAATGACTTGTTCTTTTTCTATAAGTATTTTCATAATATTCCTGTATTAGTAGTAGAAAGTGTTTTGCTTTTTGTTCCTAACTCATATATCTAGTTAAAATTATTTCTTTTTTTAGGAACAATTTTGGTGACAATTAAGGTACAGAAAAGAGCGTTATTGCACAAAAGTGTTCTTTTTACTGTGAGAGACATTTTTTTTTCAATTCTGTTACTATTTTTTGCATATGTTTGTTCCTATCTGTTGTTTTCTTAATCTTTTTAATAGCATACATAACTGTGCTGTGATCTTTTCCACCAAAGAGTTTTCCTATGGTTGGATACGATAAACCTAAGATATCTCTACACAAATACATAGATATTTGCCTTGCACGTACAATGTCTGGTGAGCGTTGATTGCTCAAGATTTGTTCCTCAGTTATTTCAAAATATGTTACTAACTCAGAAAGTATGCTGTGTGGTGTTACTATGTGTTCTTCTTCGCCGGATGCTAGAAGTATTTTTTCAATATCAATGGTCTGTAATTTTTGCGTATATTGATTTTGGTATGCAAAAATTTTTAGTATGACTCCTTGTAGTAATGAAATATTTTTACAACGCTGTGCTAAAAGCAACATTTGTTCCTTAGAGAGTTTTATTCCTTTAGTCTTGCATTGGCGTGTCACAAAACGCATACGCACATCAATGTCAGCATGTTTAAGCTGTACCACAAGACCGGCATGTAAACGTGAGCGTAACGCGGGAGTAAAGCTCTTTTCATCGTCTGGCGAAATGGAACTAGCAAAAATAAGCTGTTTTTTTTGTTCAACGCATATTTCTATAAAATGCAGAAAATGTTCTTGTACTAAGATATTTTTGTTACTATTTTGTAATTTATCAATAATAAAAACATGATACAAAGATGCTGTGCCTTGCGCGCCTGTATTTTTTAAAAGCTCAAAAAGATCTTCCAAAGACAAAAACGCCACAAGTTTTTCTTGCATTTGTTGCCATGAGGGATGTTGTGCGCGTATGGTCTTTTCGATACAATGTAAAATTTGTGTTTTCCCTACCCCTGTTTTTCCGTAGATGATGAAAGGGTTATACATGGCGGAAAAAGGATTTTTTGAAATTTCCCGCGCCATATTCACAGGAAATGTATTCTTTGTATTGTAAATAAACTCTTCAAAAAAATCCCTGGCTTGTGTATGGTTGTTTTCGTGAGAAAGTCCTTTATTTTGTGCTACCACCACAGGATTTTTATAAATAATAGTAGAAAGCTTAATGCTCTTTTCAGCGGCTATTTCATGCAAAGCCTTTTCAAAGTAATTTTGCATATGCTGTGTAAACCATGATGCAAAAAATATATGGGGAAATGTTACGACAAAATGATTTTTATGTTTGTGATAGGAGAAAGAAAGCGAAGAAATCCACCCAATGCTTTTTGCAGTTGGGCATAAGGCATCTATTTTCTTTCCTAGATTTTGCGTAATAATTTGTATGTCTTGCATGATAAAAAAAAATATTTACATTACAGGCTTTTTAAAAAAAAAATATAGCAAAAAAAGCCTGTATTAACAAGTATATTTTATTGAGTAATTTTACGAAAAAAGCTTTAAAAAGTATATTGTTAGAGCTCTTTGTGAACCTATATAAACCAAGAGGCTTTTTTCTCTCATAATAAATTTAGAAGCATTTGACAGCTAGACAAGGAAAGATAATGAGCTTATTATTGACCAGTTAAACTTTTGTATACTCTCAAGTGAAATTATTGTATAAAATTTTTTACCTATAAGGCTTTGTATGATACGTAAACTAGCTTTTACATTGGGCGGTATTGGTCTTTTTGTCAGTGGTGGTGTTCTTGGTCCGCCTATGTGGAATTTTGTTACTGGTACGTCAGAACCCGTTGCCGTGGAAAAAGAACAAGAAGTTAAGGATAAAGCGGAAATTCCGTCTAAGGATGGCGTTAAGGTTACACCACCACCTACTCCTTCTCCAACAGCCGAAACTGATGCTGTAAAAGATCCTAAAACAACAGCCGAGGTGACCCCAGAAATCGCCCCTGAGGTTGTTCCCGACCCTGTAACAGATAAGGGACAACTTGAAGCAGGCATAGAAGAAGCTCTTACACCAGAAGAAAATACTGACAGCGATATCCATACTCCAAGCACAGAAGAAGATTTACATCTTCCTGAAGTAAAAGAGCAGATTATAGAAGCTAAAATAGAAGCCGGTGACAGCTTATCCAAGCTTTTTGAAGACTATACCGACGTGAATTCTGCTATTTTATTGGCAAAAACCATTGATAAAGAATTCTCGGTAAAAGCTTTACGTGTAGGACATCCCTACCTTATAGAATTTGATGCCGAAAAAGATGTGATTTTACGCTTTGAATACGAAATCAACTCAAGAGAAAAGCTTATTGCCCTTGCTGATGGGGAAATTTATAAGGCTCACATAGAAAAAATTCACTATGACAAAAAATTGGCCTATGTGGAAGGAACCATTAACGACAGCTTGTTTTTAACCATAGAAAAATTGAATGAATCTCCCCAACTGGCTTTACAAGTGGCTAATATGTTCCGCTGGGATATTAACTTTATTCGTGATGTGCGTGCAGGGGATTCCTTTTCTATTTTGGTGGAAAAATTGTATAGAGAAGGTGAGTTTAAAGGCTATGGTCGTGCCATTGGCGCAACCTTTACCAACAGTGGTAAAAAGTACGAAAGCTTCTTGTATTATGACAGCAATAAAAAAGAAATGCACTACAATGCCAAAGGCGAAAATAAGCGCAAAGTTTTATTGCAGTCTCCTCTTTCTTTTACACGTGTAACCTCTGGTTATACACATAGCCGTAAACATCCCATATACGGCACGTACCGTCCTCATTTAGGTGTTGACTATGGCGCGCCTATGGGAACTCCTATTATGGCTGTGGGTGACGGCGTCATTACTTATTATGGCTGGCGCGGTGGCTATGGAAAACATATTACGGTGCGCCACGCTTCTGGGCTGGAATCTATGTATTCACATATGTCACGCTATGGACGCGGCTTGAAAAAAGGTAGTAAGGTCAGTCAAGGGCAAACCATTGGCTATGTAGGTAGTACAGGTGTTTCCACAGGGCCACACTTGGACTTTCGCTTAAAGCAAAACGGAAAGTATATTAACCCCACTAAGGCTATTAATCCCCGCGCTGCTGCGGTGAGCAAAGTACATCAAGACGGCTATGAAGCGCGTAAAAAGATGGTGCGGGAATTTATGGACGGCACACGCACTTTAGAAAGCTATGATCCTACAAGTATTGATGTATCACAAAAATAAGACATAATAAAAATACATAAAAAGTCCCTTTTGAAAACACATACTTTCAAAAGGGACTTTTTTATTTGCTTTAATAACTACGTAACATGTATTTTATTAATGCCCAGCAATACTATATTTTTTCAACTTATATTGCAAAAGAGACTTGGAAATACTCAAAAGATCTGCGGCCTTCACCTGCACAAAATCTGTACGAACCAAGGCTCGCCGTACCAACGCCGCTTCAATTTTTTCCAAAGTATCCGCTAAATCAAGTTGTACTGGCAATAAATCTACAGCGCTTTTGTACTGCGCTTCTTCGTCACGGATTTCTGGCGGAAGATTTTCCACATCAATGGATTCTGCTTGTACAAGCACAGTGCAACGTTCTACAATATTTTGTAATTGGCGAATATTGCCCGGCCACTCATACGCCATAAGATAGTTGAGCGCACCAGAATTGAATGTTTTTACGGGAATATCGTTTTCTGCGGCAAAATGTGCGGCAAAGTGCGCCACAAGTAAGGGAATATCTTCGCGTCTTTCGCGTAAAGGCGGTAAATTAACTTCTACCACATTTAAGCGATAAAAAAGATCTTCACGGAATTTTCCCGCTTCCACAAGTTGCTGTAAATTTTTATTGGTGGCAGCCACCACACGAATATCTATTTCGATTTGCCCACACGTTCAAAGCGTTTATCTTGTAAGATGCGCAAAAGTTTTACTTGTAAATCTGGTGTCAATTCTCCGATTTCATCGAGAAAAAGCGTGCCGCCGTTGGCTTGTTCAAAACGTCCGCGTCGCATGGCGACAGCACCGGTAAAAGAGCCTTTTTCATGTCCAAAAAGTTCGCTTTCTAATACACCGGGATTCAATGCCATGCAGTTGACGGAGATAAAAGGGCCTTCCTTGCGCGGCGATGTCACATGAATAGCGCGCGCCACCAATTCTTTTCCTGTACCCGACTCACCCGTAATCAGCACCGTAGAACGACTAGGCGCCGCTCTGTCTATCATGGTAAACACGTCACGTATGGCGCGACTGCGTCCTATAATTTGATGCGTTCCGTAGCGGATTTCCATAGCTTCTTGTAAGAGGCGGTATTGCCTGTGCGCTGTGGCAAGCTCTACGGCATTATTTAAAGAAAGCAATAATTCATCATTGGCAAAAGGCTTGGTAATATAATCAAAAGCGCCATACTTCATGACTTCTACAGCACTTTCAATACTGCCGAAAGCTGTCATGATCAGTACAGGAATATGTGGCCAATTTTTTTTGACTCTTTCAAGCACATCACGTCCTGTAAGACGCGGCATTTTCATATCGGTAATAACCACATCAACTTCTGATTCTTCCAAAAAAGTCAGTGCCGTTTCTGGGTCGTTGATGGCGGTTACATTATATGAAGCGTCTAAGAGAAGTGTCTCTAAAATAAGCAGATAATTTTTTTCGTCATCAATTATAAGAATATGGGCTTTGTCATTCATATACTACCCCAATATAGGCTAAAATTATTTTTCAGGTGCAAGAGGAAAATCTACCGTTACTTGTGCATTACCATCTTCTGTATTGCCTAAAGAAATTATACCATTATGGCTTGTTATGATGCTTTTTACAATGGCAAGTCCAAGGCCTGTACCGGTATCCTTGGTGGTAAAAAAGGGATCAAACATATTGTCTAAAGTATCAAGAGGGAAACCTGGGCCTGAATCTATACATATAATTTCTACGTTTTTTTCTGTGTGTTTTCCGTAAATAGTAATAATACCAGGGCCATCTATAGCTTGCTGTGCATTAACTAATATATTGTAAAAAGCCCTGTACAACAAGTCTTTATCACCCACAATAAAAAGTTCTGGCTCTAGATGAAATTCCACAGAAACCTGACAGCGCGCAAACTCCCCTTCTAAAAATGCCATAATTTCATCAAAGACGCGTTTTACATCTACAATCGTTTCAGAAATTTGTTTTGGGCGCGCATAATCCAAAAAGTCATTGATAGTCTGACTTAATCGACACGACTCGTCATGAATAGCGCCTAAAATACGTTGTGACGCCACATCCGTATTTTTTTCTTTTTGTCTTTTCAATAAAAATTCTGAACTTGAACGGATAATTCCTAAAGGGTTACGGATTTCATGGGCAATGCTGGAAATAACACGCCCCATACTCACCAATTTTTCTTTGCTGTGCAATTCGTCTTCTAAGGCTTTATTCTTGGCGACACGATAGGCAAGCACTTTTTCAGTGCGGCGTATGAGCACTATAAGCAGGATAAAGAGAATCATAGACGAAAATAAACATGTACCGATGATAAGTCCCTGAAAGGCAATAACGGAAGTATAATCTTCTGTAATATCTTGGCTTAATTCTAAAACTCCCATAATATGGCGCTTAACATTCCCCTCGCTGTCACGGATTTCTCCTGTAAGAGGATATATGGTACGTAAGATAAAAGAGCCTGGCTTTAAGGGCAGATGAAAAGGAGCCTGCCAGACGGGAAAGGTAGTGATGAGTTCCGCTTGAGGGGGTTCCCCTTTAAGAATTTCATCCACTCCCTCTGGCGCAAGTCCACTGCGTCCAAGATCTTCATTATCCGTAGAATAGCCCACCGCACGCGTAAAATCATAAATACGTAAGCGAGTAATTTTTAAACCGTGTATGACAGAGTTTACAATGGTATCGAGTCTTTCGTATTGCACAGGATTTTTTAAGGCAATACGCCCATAAGCAAGCACTGTGGGAATGGTGAATCGTTGATAAATTTGGTGGTTAAGGTTTGAGCCCAAAAGGTTGGCAAAATCTTCTTGCTTGGTCAATAAATTTTCGCGGGCGCTGTTGGCAATAAAAATGGAGAGCACCAGCGAAGATGTCAAAATAAGAATAAGGGAAAACCATGACAAAGTTCTGGCATAAGATAAAGGTAAATCTTTTTTATCTTGTTTATGGTGCTCTCCGTTTTTTTGCATTTAAAACACTGTCCTCTCTTGAGTTTGGTTAACAAATTCGTCTAATTGCTGTTGCTCTTTATCATAATTGGGAGCGCCCAAACGCGCATTGGCATAGCGTTTTCCAAGCTCTACCGCTGGTTGGTCTATGGGATTTATATCCATAAACCATCCTGTAAACAAAGTGGCAATTTCTAACAGTGCCATAAGAGCACCAGCAGCTTCAGCATCTGTCTTGCCCATATCTATATGTAGCAGGGGCAAATTATGCTTTGTTAATGACATGCGCGTGCCCAAGGCTTCGGCATGTAAAAGCGCGCCAAAGTTTTTGCCTTTGAGCCAGTCCCAATTTTTAGGAAGGGTTTGTGGAAAAACTCGCCCTTGAGGAATATCTTCACTGGTAAGGAAAATACATGCTTTATTACGAGGGCCGTCTAAAAACATTTGTTGCGTAGAGTGTTGATCTGTAACGCCAGTGGCCGCTATGGGCATGCTTCCCTTACCATCTTTTCCAAGACTTTCAGCCCAAAGCTGTACAAACCAAGGCCCAAAGGTAGACCATGTGGGAATATAAGAAAAGAAGATAAGTTCATTATAATGGCACGCTTCCAATAGATTTGCCCATACAGCCAACTGATACGATGGGTGTTGCGCCATTTTATCTGTATCATTAATTAAAGGCTCAGTAATACGGGCAGCGCCTTGCAATAATCCTTGCCAATCAATACCTAAAAAGGCCGCTGGCAACAGCCCTACAGCAGAAAGAGCAGAATAGCGCCCGCCTAAATAGTTGGGCACTTCCAAAGAAAGGAGCTTATGTTCATGGGCTTCTTGACGTAAAAAGCCCACTTCATTGTCAGTGATGACTACCATATGTTTATGCCATTGGTCGCCCATATGTTCTTGAAGCCAAGCGCATGTTAAAAAATATTGAGATATGGTTTCGATGGTGCCGCCGGATTTACTGATGCAGACCACCACAGTTTTTTGTGCAGGAAGTTTACTTAACCAAGATTCAAAAGTTGCTGTGCATACATTATCAGCAATCCAAAGTGAAGGCCCTGTATGACAAGGGCCGTCTTGTCCTGGGGCAAAGGCTTTTTGTAAGGCTCTAGCTCCAAGAGCAGAGCCTCCAATACCAAGTAAAAGCATGTGATCAAATTGTGCGCAATGCGGAACGGCTATGGCCATATCTTTTTCAAGCTTTTCTTTATAGCTCAAAGTGATAAAAGGAAGCTTAGGCAATTCCTTTTCAAGACGTGTAGCGTAATCGGCAGCGAATTTATATTTTCTCACTGCGTCTTTTTTTAAACGTCCTTTGTACGCATGGGACCAATTCAAATAATGCTCTTGCATGGTTTACTCCTCAAAAAGACTAAGCCTTTTTCCCTGTGCTAGGCGTGCTTTTACTCTTTTATATGTGGCTGGATACACTCCGAAACGTAATGACCATAAGGGACATTCTTCTTTAGCTGTGCACTGACGTATATCCTTACGGTCTCCTGCGCAATTAAAGCAATGTTTACGCACATGGCGTAAAGCAATTTTTTGTAAAGACACAAGTTTTATAGGTTCTTCATTTGTACAAGGAGATACAAGTAAAGAGCCATAATTTTCTGTTTGTGCATGGTTTTTTCCGTAGCGCCAAGGCCACAAATGACAGGCATTATCAGGGCAACGCCCCACTTCTACCGAAGCATTACCCTGACAATCTAGGCAAAAACGCCGTATTTGCCGCAAAACATCGGGACGCGCCATGAAAAATTCCTTTTATGCACAACACTTTTTGAATTTTTTACCGCTACCGCAAGGACAAGGATCATTACGTCCTACTTTGGGTTCAGCACGACGAAAACCCTCAGGACGATGTGAAATACCTTCCATGTAGTACAATTTATCATCTACTTCTTGAAAGTAGCTTTTTTCTGACAAGTTATAAATATTTCCGGCAATTTCATATACAGCGGAAAAGGTAACAGTTTCAAAAACGCCGTCGCCTTCTGTGGCTGGTTCTTGCCCGCATTCTTTAATGTGTAATTGATGCCAAATAATACCGCCCATATTGTCGCCAAGATTACTGTCTTCAATTTCATCTCTATAAATAGGATGTGTGGTATCTACTATATATTGAAAAAGATGCTTGGAAAAAGCACTGAAACGAGAACGAACCATAGCTTCTGCACTGGGAACTTTTGCACCGTCATGATACAGTTGGCAACAAGCTGAATAGTCTAATTGAGAGCCACAAGGGCAAAGATTTTCTGACATAATATTTCCTAAAAATAATTTATTCGCGTATTTTAGGGGAAGTGCTAAAAAATGTAAAAGGGTTTTTACAAATGTAACAAAAGACC
The DNA here is from genome assembly GCA_964369335.1 of uncultured Desulfovibrionaceae bacterium. GTDB lineage: Bacteria > Desulfobacterota > Desulfovibrionia > Desulfovibrionales > Desulfovibrionaceae > CAYJAD01. The sequence goes on from CAYJFR010000015.1 coordinate 11,046, forward strand.
TAAAATATTATATATTCTTACTTCTTGTCTTGAGGACAAAGTACAGTTTTTCATTTTTCAAAACCTGTGATAGCGGCATATGTGTTTATGAGGTATAATTTTTTATACTGTTATCTAGCGTAGTTAAATTGTTGCTATAATTTAAAATATAATTATTTTAATATGTTAAATATATTCTTTAAAGACATCTATTATTGGCACAGTAATTGCTATATTTTCAATACCTTCCTTCCTTTTGCTTAAAGCCTCCTCTTAAGCTAGCGGCTCGCACAGTGTGAGCCGCTTCGTTTTGTTATGCCTCGAAAATACTTTTCTTGTGTAATACCATGTTGTGCGCTTTTATCATTACGTTTATGAGCGTAGTATCCTTTTTTAAAAACTTGTTTTTTGAAAGGGGATTTTATGTTCTTGACACTAAGCCCTGTTACCACGCACACTAGAGCTATGAAAGCATGGCAAAAATATAAAACACCAGTGTTACTTTGTTTTTTAGTAGTGATCCTGTTTCTTATGGGTATGTCTTCTGAAAGTGGTACATATCACTGGCAATGGCGTCGAGCCATGCAATTTATAGTACGTTATCGTTCTGACCAGTGGGTTATGGGCCCTCTAGTACACGGACTTGTACAAACACTGTATATTGTGGGTGTCAGCTTTTTCCTTGCCATAGGCTTGGGTTTGAGCACAGCTTGTTTACGACAAGCGCCTTCCTTGGTTGGGCAAGGTATAGCCAAAGCCTATGTGGGGCTTGTGCGCAATACTCCCTTGTTAATACAGCTTTTTGTCGTGTATTTTATTTTAGCACCTATGGGAAATTTAAGCCCTTTTTGGGCAGCAGCGTGGACATTGGCAGCCTTTGAAGGGGCGTATATGGCAGAAATTTTCCGTGCTGGCATTAATTCTGTACCCAAAGAACAATGGGATGCTGCTTCTTCTATGGGTTTTTCTTCTGTGCAAATATTTTTGTATGTGGTTTTACCACAAGCTTTCCGCCGCGTATTACCTCCACTGACAGGGCAAACCGTTTCTCTTATTAAAGATTCTGCCCTTGTGTCCGCTATAGCTATTCCAGATTTAACCATGCAGGCGCAACTTATCATCGCTGATACTTTTTTATCTTTGGAAATATGGATTTTAGTTGCGGCGCTGTATGTGATTCTCTCTTTGCTAGTGACTATTCCTGTGAAGCTTGTAGAGCGTCGTTACGCATGGCAATGGCTGTAATTTGTATATAAAATGTCTTTTTATATACATGTAATTATCTACATTTTTAGAAAATTTTAAAAAAAATTATATAAAAATCATTAAAATAGTAAAAAATGAAGCAAATTTTTCCAAAAGCACTAGAGTCAGACTCTAAAGTTTTTTCGTCTTTTTCCGATGTGTCATATCGAGGGAACGTCATGCAAACAAAGAATCTTCATACACGTATAATGTTGCAACAATATGAGGTGCAACTTCTCACGGCGAGACGTCTTGCGCGTCATCGTCGTAAACAGCGTATGGAAGAAGGAGAAAACGCCAAGCCCACCGTAGACCCAAGTATTACTCGCAAGCTTGTGGTGCAACGTGTGGCGCGTGAATTGTATGACACACTTCTTTCAACTGGTAGTGAAAACCCCATGGTGGAAACCATTGTAAAAAAACTGAGTGCTGCTTTAGGCACAAAAGTTCTTTTTCAATATCCTACTCCTGCTCCTTTACAAGAGGAACATTTACGCCTATTACGAGCGCCAGACGCAGGGGAAAGTTTGCCTATGCCCTTTACAGAAGAGGAAAACATGGAAGCTTTACATCTTTTGTGGGAAATTGTGCTGACTACTGTGGAGGAAAACACTATATAATGGCATATATATTGCATCTTCTTAAATACTACCAAAGTGGTGTCAATAAAATAGCGGTAGTATTTTTAATTGAATGTTCAGTGCTGTTTTTTTATCATACTATGAATTTACATGGTGCAAAGAACATTTAGGGTAAAGCCCCTAAGGGAGTGAAAATGCAAATTTCAACGCAAAATAGTAGCCCATTACAAATATATCAGCAACATACAGATAAAGTTGTGCAAGGGAAAGTTCCTGTTCCTGCGCAGCAAGATACAGCTAAAAAAACTGGAGACGCTACGGCAACAGCGCAAAATGACAGTGTGACACTTTCTAATAACGCTAAATTATTAGCGGAAGCCAATCGCGCCGCTTCCACAGAAGACGGCTCTCGTGCAAGTATGATTGCGCGTTTGCGTGAGCAAGTGCAAAATGGTACGTATGTCATAGACGATAGAAGTATAGCTGAAGGAATTGTCAGAGAAGACAAGGGCCTATTTACGGTATAAATTTCATTTCCTTGTGTGCTTTTCGGCGGACAGTTTACGTGTATTTCCTCTCTACGTCGTAAAGCCTTGTGTTTGGTGTATAAAAAAGCATGGATTGTCTTGGTGATAATCCATGCTTTTTTACGATATGTTGCAAGACGGTTTATTCTATGAAAAATGATCAAAGCCACTGTCTGGCATAAGTATTTCTTCATTAAGTTCTATTTTTCCGCTGTCTGTAATAGTTCCTATACTGTGCAAATGGGGCAGTGCGGCGTGTAGAATAGGTAAAAGCTTAGGCACACAAGCACCCAGTAAGGCATAATCTTCACCGCCAAGCCACGCTTCTTTAGTGGCATCACGTCCGTGTAATTTAGCGTGACGTAACACTTCTTCATGCAATAAAGCCTTAGGAAAAATAAGTTTTGCACCCAACATATTTTGCTTATCAATACCTAAAAGCCGTGGAATATCACGGGCTAAACCGTCGGATAAATCCATAAGCACAGGGGGACGCATATTGTGACTAGAAGAACGTGCTAAAATAAGCCCCGCATCCACCATAGGCTGTGGAAGCAAATGGGTAGCGCAGGCTTGAGGCCAATGTTTTAACGCTTCTCGACCATTTTTTTCTAATTCTTCCAAGCCAATACGAGCTAAACCTACATTTCCCACAAGAAAAAGCGCGTCCCCTGGCATGGCGCCGCCGCGCGTGAGATAAATGCCCGTGCTTTCTGTATTGGGTGAGTTTGGTGGGCTCTGTGTATTTTCTGGCGTTGCGCTATGGTTCAACTGTTTGAGCGTGATACCCTCTCCCCAAGCGGTTATACTGATAAAAATCTTTTCTGAGCGCGAAATATCCCCTCCGCTCAAAACCATATTGTGCGTCTTGGCAAGGCTTGCCATGCCTGAGAAAAAAGCTTCGAGCCATGTCAATTCTATGTGTGCAGGTATGGCAAGCCCTAGGCTGAAGCCCAAAGGACGTACCCCCATGGCGGCAAGGTCGCTGATATTAACTGCTAAGGCTTTATGCCCCACTTCTTGCGGCGTGAAATATGAAGTACGAAAATGTATATCTTCTAAAAAAATATCAGTGCTGATGCACAAAGCGTTTTGTTCGCGCAGCACAGCGCAATCATCACCGCGTCCTAATAAGAGCGAATTATGTTGATTGGGAAAGTATTTGGATAAAAGTGTGAGAATAGAGGATTCAGAAAAAGTACTCATATGTTCTCCTCTCCCCATGCTTTATTCTGGGGTTAAAAAATCTTTTAAGATAGTCTTCAAACCAAAACCTGAAAAATTCACCTGATATTTATCGGGATCAATAAATTTGATTATTTTACCGCGTCCAAAAATTTTGTGATGACAATAGCCTAAACCAAGGGAGCTTGTATTTTTGTTGTTGCTGTTGTTTGTTGTTGCGGTTACGTTATCTGTATTTTTTGTACTATTTTGGTGATTTGGTGGTAAGAGTCGTACAGGTTTGCGTTCTTGCGGTGCTGTACTTCCGTAAGCAAAAGAGCCGCGTTGCCCGCGTTTATGCAACATACCACCATAGCTTTCATACCATTCTTCGCATAAGCCGCCGCTCAATTCGCGTACAAAAGGGCTGGGGCTGGCATGCATAGAACCGCTTCCTTTCATATAAATAGTGGCTGGCGCGTATAATTCAAGACATTGTTTTGCCCGCGTACAAGCTACATACATAAGACGGCGTTCTTCTTCAAAGCTTTCCAAATCTGCATTGGCGTGACGTGAAGGAAATCTGTCTTCCACCAAGTCAATAATCAAAACCGCATTCCATTCCAAACCCTTGGCGGAATGTATGGTGGAAAGGGTGATGCAATTTTCTTCCTCTTCTTTTTCTTCCACAGATTCTAAGACAAGATCCGCAATGAACAAGTCTAAATCTGTGTAGGAATGCGCCATAAGGTGTATTTCTTCTAAGCCTTGTAAGCGGCGCGGATAGTCGTCGGGATAGTGGGCTTCAAGGCGTGGTTGATAATGCTTAATAAGTTCGCTCATATATTGCACTGGAGTGAATTCTCTGGCGCGCAATACGTCAAGACAGCGCATATCTTCCAAAAAATCTTGGAATTTCGCAAAAGCTTTTTCGGTGGCCTTTGCATCGCCAGACGTTGCCACAGTGTAGAGCTTTTGTACGGTTTTTTTGCCAATGCCTTTATGTAAAAGAGCTACGCGTTCAAAAGCAGAAAAGTCAAAAGGATTAAGAATAAGACGCGCATAGGCCATAATATCTTTAATATGTGACGCCTCCGAAAAACGCAATCCGCCAAACTTACGGAAAGCAATATTTTCTCTTTGTAAGGCGGCTTCTATGGCGTATGAATGAAATCCAGCTCGAAACAATACGGCGATTTCATGCGGTAAATGCTCTAGTAAAAGCTCTTTAACGCGTTTGACAATCATATCCGCTTGGCTTCTGTCACTGGCTGGTTGAATATGCTTTACAGCAAGACCGCCTTGGCGTGAGGTAAAAAGCTGTTTGTCATAGGATTGTGCGGCATTTTTGAGTAAGGTATTGGCAACATTTAAAATAGGCTGTGTGGAGCGGTAATTTTCTTCTAGGCGCACCAAATTTGTTTGCGGAAAGTGTTTAGGAAAGTCTAAAATATTTTGCACATTGGCACCACGGAAAGCATAAATGGACTGGGCATCGTCTCCTACAGCCATAACATTACCGCTACCGCCAAATTCTTTTGCACCAAGTAATTGCACAATACGCGCTTGCACAAGGTTGGTGTCTTGATACTCGTCTACCATAATATGACTATAGCGTTGATGAAGGTATTGTATATTTGGATTTTTTCCTGTGACGCCTTCTTGTAAAAGATGCTCTAGCTCAAAAAGTAAATCGTCATAATCTAATAAGCCATGTTGCCTACGAAACTTTGTATAGGCTTTTTCAATACTGCATATACTTTCGCAATGCGGTAAAAGATGTTGCGATTCACGGCGCAAGACCTCTTCAATACTGATTTCTTTATTACGAGCTTTGCTTAAAATACCTACTATAGTTTGACTTTTAGGAAAAGACCTGTCCCCTTTAACAAGCTTAAGTTCATCTTTGCAATGCGCAATGGCGGCGTTGATATCCGCACTGTCCATAATGGAAAAATGCCGATCTTCAAGCCATGTGGGGCGGTATTGACGCAATACGCCATAAGCAAAGGCGTGAAATGTACCGCCTTGAACGCCACCAAGCCCTTGTTCTAAGAGTAAGGAGGCACGATGCAGCATTTCTTGGGCGGCTTTTCTCGTAAAAGTGAGCAAAAGCATAGAGGTAGGCGCTATGCCCTGTTCGTAAAGCCATGCAAGGCGGTAGACAATGGTGCGTGTTTTTCCGGAGCCAGCACCAGCGATAACAAGCACAGCGCCGTCAGGCGCTGTGGCGGCGGCGTATTGGGCAGGATTTAAGCTTTTTTCATAATCAATCATATATATACAATACAACCTAGCATTGACATAGGCAAGAGGGGAGTTTAGGGTAAATTGTACGTGTAGAGCTTTGTGAAAAAAAGAATAAATTGCAAAATATGTTATCTAGGAAGGAGAAATATTTATCATGTCTCAAGTGCCGGAAACTTTCGTAAAAAGTATTGAAAAAGTATTAGAAGTGGTTATGTTCGAAAATTGGATTCGTTTTTACTTTATCAGTGAAGAGCAAGACAATGAAAAACTTTTTATTCATGTGCCGGCTCAAGGTATGCAGCGCATTAAGGAGTTATATCCCCACTTATGTCTTTTAGCTGAAAGTATGAATACCAAAGAAGTTACCTTTGAATCTTCCCGTGCCGCTGTGTGTGAGCATGTTTTAACGGAAGTTGACGGAAAAACTATTCCCAAAGAAATGTCTACTATGGTTTTTGACAGCGTTACTTTTCAGATAGAGTTACAACTTTTTAACACATGGGTCAGTGCTCATGAAGATCAGTTGGACGAAAGCTTTTTAGAGTTTGGCGCGTGGCGTAATATTTTTGCACAATGGCGACAAACAGAAGGCGTTAAAGAAGTTGCTCTTAAAATGATGAGCGCCGCCACCGCTTCTGTTAATGAAAAAAATACTGAAGCTGGCACTGTGCATTAAGTAGTGCCGTCAAATTATGCATTTTGTGGGGGAAAGTTATCCCCCACAAAGTATTTGCCATATAAAAAGCTTAATTTTGCCGAATACGCTCAAGTAAGCTAGTGGTAGAATAGCCTGTGAGTAAGGGCAGAGAATACACTAATCCCCCTTGAGCTTGCACCACATCAGCGCCCACAATTTTCTCTACGGGCCAATCGCCGCCCTTCACTAGAATATGCGGTTTTAGCAATTTTATAAGTTCTAATGGTGTGTCTTCGTCAAAGGAAGTTACATAATCCACGCTTTGCAAATGCGCCGCCATAAAAGCACGCACACTTAAAGAATTGATAGGTCTGTCTGCACCTTTGCCAAGACGGCGCACAGAAGCGTCAGAATTTAAGGCAAGAACCAGTACTTCTCCTAACTTCTTTGCATCGTCAAGCAACGCCACATGCCCAGGGTGCAAAACATCATAACACCCATTGGTAAACACAATATGTGCTTTGTCGCGTTGTCCGTGTTCCTTACGATTTTCTGAAAGCTCCAGAGCTAGTTTGTGTACCAGCTCTTCTGCTTTCCAAATCTTAGGATGAGAGAGGGCTATGCCTTGCGCTTCAAGGTAGGGCATACGCCAAATATAACCAATTCAAGCCAGTCATAAGCAAATTCTAAACAGGCTTCGTCTTGAGACATGATAGCTTCGCAGCGAGCTGTATCTATCTCTACTTTATCAAAAATTTTCATATCAGCCAAGAAAACACGGAAGCGATCTAACTGATACACGCATAAAATAATCATGGTCGCCATTTTATTAGACACAGGCTCACCAGAGGCTTTCACTTTAGCCATAAGATTCATATAACGATCATTGGAGGCGTTAAAAGGCTCAAGCCCTTGGTCTTGCAACCATTCTTGCGCAGTGATAGCAGGGCCCTGCTCAAAACCTTTACAGTACTCTTCTTGCACAATGAAAAAGCGCTCTACTACTTGCCCTTTTTCGCCAATTTTTGTACCGCGTCCCAGAGGATAGGTGCGACACGCGCCGGGACGGTCTTCATAAATGGAACAGCCCGCAGACATGACAAAGGGGCAAAGTTCTTTAGGCCCGTCTTGCATTTTTAATAAAGGAAGAGGAAAGCCAGTATCGGGGAAAGAGCGCATTTGCGTATGTGTTTTTAGAAATTTTTCGCTTTCAACGCCAAGATGACGGCATACACGAAGCACATCATAAGGCGTTAAGGGTAGTGTCAATTCTGCGCAACATCGATTAAAGCAAGGCACTTTTTCATTACAAACAAAGGAAAAACGTTCACCTTCTTGGAGTTCTGGTAAGGAATTTAAAAAATCTTCTACTGCTTCATTTTCTGACATAGCATTTCCATATATAAAGACAAGTCGCAAAGTTAAGGGTGTATATATCTATACAAATATATACACCCGCTATAATTAGATAACTTTATTTAAGCCGTATTCGATAATGCCTTCAGCGCCAGCTTTGCGCAGTTGCGGAATAAGATCACGCACAAGGCTTGTGCCAATAACTGTTTCCACAGAAAGCCATTGCGTATCGCGCAAGGGGGAAACGGTGGGCGAGTTCAAAGCGGGCAAAATGTCTAAGATAGCATCAAGGTTATGTGCAGGAGCGTTAAGCTTAATGGCAACAAGGCTTTCTGCGTGCAAAGCGCCTTGTAAAAGTAAGTCTATTTGCTCAATTTTACGGCGTTTTTCTGGATCTTCCCAAGCTGCTTTGGAGCACACAAAAACAGTATTACTGCTTTTTACTTCGTCGATAATGCGCAAGCCGTGGGCGCGTATGGTGGTGCCTGTTTCCGTAACCTCCACAATACCGTCCGCAAGCCCTTCCACAACCTTAGCTTCAGTGGCGCCCCAAGAATAAAAGACAGAAACATCAATATTTTTGTCAGCAAAGTATTGCTTTGTGATGCCTTCAAGTTCAGTAGCAATGCGCTTTCCCGCAAGGTCTTCAGGCTTTTGATAGGGAGAATCACCTGCCACAGCCAAAACCCAACGCGCGGGGCGGTTGGATGTTTTGGAGTATACAAGGTCAGAAACTTTTACTAATTGGTCATAAGCACCTGTTTCTATAAGCCAATCCAATCCAGCAAGTCCTGCGTCTAAAATACCGTCTACAATATAATTACCGATTTCTTGCACACGACACAAAGAGGCTGTGATTTCTGGGTCGTTAATGTCCGGAAAATAATTGCGATGATGCTTGCTGATTTTCCATCCTGCGCGGTCAAAAAGGTTAATGGTGGCGTCTTCTAGCGAACCTTTCGGTATGCCGAGTTTCAAGATGGGTTGACTCATTTGTATATCTCCTCAGGATTAAATATATAGGGACTGCATTGAGATACAGTCTTGTCCTTGTATTCACGGTAAAAACACGAACGGTAGCCTTTATGACAAGCCGCACCGCCCACTTGTTCCACCAGCAAGATAACAGCATCACTATCACAGTCAAGACGAATGCTGTGCACACGTTGCACATGACTGGAAGTGCCGCCTTTATGCCAAAGCTTTTGGCGGCTTCGACTATAATAATGTGCCTCGCCGCTTTCAAGGGTTTTTTGCCATGCCTCTTCATTCATCCAAGCAAGCATAAGCACTTCACCGGATTGGTAATCTTGCGCAACAGCAGCAACAAGCCCGTTGTTGACCTCTGGTTTAAAAACAGGGGAAAATTCTTCTTCAAAATCTTTAGGATTGCCAGTCATAAAACCTCTTTTTATATCACGAGTTCGTAGGGATTTTTTTCAACGGCTTGTAGCCATTTGCATCTCTTGACGTACAGCCTTAACGCGCGCGCCTATATCTTCCGCGCCCACAAGCTCTGACACCAAAGCGCAACAATACGCCCCATGTTTGACCACTTCGCCAA
>CAYJFR010000016.1:0-20071 GCA_964369335.1 uncultured Desulfovibrionaceae bacterium
TATTTTATTATTGTTTTTGCGTTATATTGTCGTTAAAAATTGTCACCATGACAATATTTTTTTGTTGTCATTAAAGAAAATTGTCCTCTACGCTGTGTGAATACTTAACAAAAATTCTTTTTGTATCGTAGTGTGCCTCGAAATTTAGCCCGTATGGGGCAGAGGAGACAATGATGGAAAAAGGAACTTTTCAAGTAAAATCTGGTTTGGCAAGCATGCTTAAAGGCGGCGTTATTATGGACGTGACTACTCCTGAAGAAGCAAAAATCGCCCAAGAGGCAGGCGCGTGTGCTGTTATGGCTTTGGAGCGTGTGCCTTCTGATATTCGTAAGGAGGGCGGTGTGGCGCGTATGGCAGACCCTACCATTATACAAGGTATTATGGATGTGGTGACCATTCCTGTTATGGCAAAAGCTCGTATTGGGCATGTGGTGGAAGCGCGTATTTTGGAATCTCTTGGCGCTGACTATATTGACGAAAGTGAAGTGCTCACCCCCGCAGACGACCGTTATCATATTAATAAGCAGGATTTTACTGTTCCTTTTGTGTGCGGTGCGCGTAATCTTGGAGAAGCCTTGCGCCGTCTTGCCGAAGGCGCCGCCATGATTCGTACCAAGGGCGAACCCGGTACAGGAAATGTGGTGGAGGCTGTGCGCCATTGCCGCATGTTGATGGACGAAGTGCGCACCCTTTGCCATTTGCGTGAGGATGAAGTGGCAAATTTTGCCAAAGAAATAGGCGCTCCCTTAGAATGGGCTATGGCTACACGTAGTGCTGGGCGTTTGCCTGTGGTGAATTTTGCTGCTGGTGGCATAGCTACCCCTGCTGATGCCGCGCTTATGATGCATCTTGGTTGCGACGGTGTTTTTGTAGGTTCTGGTATTTTTAAATCAGGTAATCCTGCTAAACGTGCTCGCGCCATTGTTTCTGCTGTGACACATTATAATGATTATAAAATTTTGGCAGAAATTTCTCGTGACCTTGGCGATGCTATGCCCGGTCTTGAAATAGCTTCTATTCCCACTGAACAGCGCATGCAAGAAAGGGGCTGGTAATGCACGCACCGCGCATAGGGGTGCTTGCCTTACAGGGAGCTTTTGCCGAGCATATACAAAAGCTTGCGCTGTGCGGTATAGATGCGGTGGAGGTGCGCAAAGCAGAGCACTTGCACGGGCTACACGGTTTGATTATCCCCGGTGGAGAAAGTACGGTCATGAGTAAGCTTATGACAGAAGAAGGGCTTATGCAGCCTATACAGGCATTGGGGCGCGCGGGAATGCCTCTTTTTGGCACATGCGCTGGGCTGATCATGCTTTGCACGCATATTGTAGAGCATGAACAGCAAGCCAGTCTTGGGCTTTTGGATGTGACGGTGCGCCGTAATGCTTTTGGCAGACAAGTAGAAAGCTTTTGTGCCAATATTCCTTGTTATAAGCCTTTGCTTGCTGAAGATGCAGAAGAAAAACAAGATGCTACGGTGCATATTCCCGCAGTATTTATCCGCGCGCCTCTTGTAACATCTGTGGGGCATGGGGTAAGAGTTTTGGCGCGTGTAAAAGACTCCATCGTTGCTGTACAGCAAGGGAATATTTTGGGCTGTTCTTTTCATCCTGAATTGACTGAAGATAGTACATGGCATAGATGGTTTGTGGAAAAGGCACGAGAATACGCTCAAATAGTATAAAATATGTATTGTGTTATACTTTATGTAAAAAGCTCCTCCATATGTGAGGGGCTTTTTTTGTAACAATTTGACTTTATTAAAGGAGGCATTATCTTTTTACTGTTAGCAAACAGTATTGCTTTTTTTTAGCGTCCCTTAGGTAGTGTTTGCACGAGTTTTTTTGTGTATCTCTACGGCAGTATTTGTAGTTCTATGCTGAGTTATACATGCCTTTGTACACGCCCTCAAAATCCACTTCTTCTTTCTGATATGCAAAAAAACTTCTCTTGTAGTCACTTCCTCAAACAATGACGGAGAAATACATGCAAAAACCAAGTCGTAGAGAATTTTTAAAACTTGCCATTGTGACTTGCGCCATGAGTGCTTTTGGCGCCACTGTCAATGATGTTCTCTCTGGAAGAGCCCATGCCAAACCGCCCTTAGCGCCCATTCCGCAGAAGTTTTTTTACTGTGTTTGTAGTAATAATTGCGGCAGTGCGTGCGTTCTTAAATGTTATACCAAGGATGATATGGTTATCCGTATTGAAACGGATAACCTTGTTAAGGATCATTGGGATACAGGCGTTTTTCAGGTGCGGGCATGCCCTCGTGGGCGTTCTTTGCGTCGCTATGCCTATTCTGAAAGCCGTTTAAAATATCCTCTCAAAAGAGTGGGAGCGCGCGGAGAAGGTAAGTTTGAGCGTATTTCTTGGGACGAAGCGCTAGATAGTATTGCGGCCAAGCTCAAAGAATGCATTGAAAAATACGGCAATGAATCTGTGTATACGCACTATTCTTCTGGGGTGCAAAGCGGGGCTTTATTGCGCCGTGAATCGTTCTTACGCCTTATGAACTTGCTTGGTGGTTTTACCTTCCCCTCCAGCGATTATAGCTCGGCACAAAATCAATACGCCATGCGTTATATGTACGGCATGGGCGGCTATAGCGGTAATGCTCTCACCGATATTCAGCATACAAAGCTGGCTGTATTCTTTGGGCTTAATGTGGTGGAAAACAGCATGAGCGGCGGCGGCCAGCAATACGAAATTTTACAAGCAAAAAAGAAATCTGGCGCAAAAATTATTGTTATTGACCCGCGCTTCAGTGAAACATGTGTCACTGTTGCCGATGAGTGGATTCCCATACGCCCCGGCACCGATGCGGCTTTAGCTTCTGCTATTGCCTATGTGCTTATAAAGGAGCGCATGGTGGATACAGCTTTTGTGCAACAATATGTACAAGGCTTTGACGCTAGTCAAATGCCAGCCAGCGCGCCAGAAAATGCTTCCTATTCGGATTATATTCTTGGTACGGGCTATGATAAGGTGGCAAAAACGCCAGACTGGGCTGAGAAAATCACAGGCATTCCTGCTTTACGTATTTTGCAGTTGGCGCGCGAAATCGGTCAGGCAAAGCCAGCGTATATTACGCAAGGGTGGGGTTTACAGCGTCAAGCCGCAGGAGAGTTGACCACTATGGCTGTGGCTTCATTGGCTGTTATTACAGGCAATGTGGGCATACGTGGCGGCAATAACGGCGATAGAGACGCGTATTTTCCTATTTCTGTACCGCGCTTGCCTATGGGAACAAATCCCGTCAAGGCGCAATTTCCCATTTTTCAGTGGCTCAACGCCATTGAAAGAGGGCATACTCTCACAGCGGCGCAAGACGGCGTGACGGGTGTGGAAACTTTCCCCACCGATATTAAATTTATTTGGAGCTATGCAGGTAATGCGCTTATCAATCAAAATGCCGACATCAACTATACCAAGAAAATTCTTGCCGATGAAAGCAAGTGTGAAATGATTGTGGTTATGGACGCTTTCAATACTGCCAGCGCGCAATTTGCCGATATTGTTCTGCCTTCGTGTGCCTATTTTGAAAATACGGATATTTACGGCGCTTCTTATGGCTTAGATATTGACTATTATGTCTTTTCTGGCAGTGCTAAACCTTATTATGAGTCCCGTGACATTTATGATGTGTGTACAGATTTAGCCAAAAGGTTTGGCATAGAAACAGAGTTTACCGAAGGGCGCAGTCGTGAAGATTGGCTTGAGCACAATTATCAAACTGTATGCCGTAAGCTTATGCCTTCGTTGCCGCCTACCTTAAAAGAAGCGCGTGAAGGGCATGTGTGGCGTCAAGAAAAGTCTCGTGATTTACCCATAAAAACACAGGCTTTTAGAGATAATCCTACGGAAAATCCTTTGCAAACTCCTTCTGGTAAGATTGAATTGTATTCAGAGATTCTCGCCACTATGGCAAAGGTACGCGGTAAGGGCGAGCTTTTAGGGGAAGTTATCTATCCTATAGGGCAGTATGTGGCGACCTATGAAGGCTTTGAGGATTATAAAACGCGTGAAAAATATCCTCTGCAAATGATTGGGCATCACTATAAAGGGCGCACGCACTCCACCTATGCCGCCTGTGATTGGCTTTTGGAAGTCTTGCCCCAAACTTTATGGATAAATCCTCTGGATGCCCAAAAGCGTGGCTTACAGCACGGGGATAAAGTCATTGTATTCAATGATCGCGGTGAAGTAGAAATTCCCATTAAGGTCACACCACGTATTATGCCGGGGGTTATTTCCATGCCACAAGGGGCGTGGTACAAACCCAATGCCCAAGGCTTGGATCAAGGCGGGTGTGTGAATACATTGACTTTTTACAGACCTACCATGATTGCAAAAGGTAACCCACAGCACACAAATCTTGTAGAAGTGCGCAAGGCATAAGGAGTATAGATATGAAAAATTTAGCTTTTTTCATGGATGCGTCCATTTGTCTTGGGTGTAAAGCGTGCATGATTGCGTGTAAGGATAAACATAATCTTCCTTTAGGTGTTAATTGGAGAAAGGTTATTGAAGCCAGCGGTGGTGAGTGGACGGAAGTGAATAAGGATGTGTGGGCTCAAAATGTTTTCACCTATTATATCTCTTTGTCATGCAATCACTGTGAAGAGCCGGCTTGTGCCAAAGCTTGCCCCACAGGGGCGTGTGCCAAGGATGAAGACGGTATTGTGTCTATAAATCCAGAGAGATGTGTGGGCTGTGGCTATTGTCGATGGAATTGTCCTTATTCTAGTCCCATAGTGGATATGGAAAAAAAGCATATGACAAAATGCGATTTTTGCAGGGATTATCTTGCCGCAGGTAGAGAGCCTGCTTGTGTGGCGGCTTGCCCTGCGCGTGCCTTAAAATTTGGTCCGCGTGAAGAGATTCTTGCGGAGTATGGCGTGGCAAATGTGGCGCCATTGCCAGAAAAAAGTATGACAAAGCCCAATTTGAGCATCAAGCCGCACCATACAGCAAAAGCTGCTGGCAGTGATGAGGTCGTATTTGCCAATAAGGAGGAAGTATAATGTCAGCTTCAACATCTTTATACGCCGAATGGACCTTGATTGTATTTACTGTATTAGCGCAATTTGGCGCAGGGGCGGCACTTTTCGCTTCGGTGTCTGACTACTATAAGCAAGAAAGTGTGGCGCAAAAACTTTGGAGGGTGGCTTTTGCTCTTATGGTAGTGGCAGGCATTGTCTCTGTACTGCATTTGCAAAATCCCTTTAATGCCTTGTACACTTTGACGCAAGTGGGTCACTCTTGGCTCAGTCGTGAAATTCTATGTGTGGGCGCTTTTTCTGGATTGGTTTTCTTGCAGTTACTGAAACCTCATAAAATTATAGGATATATAGCTTCTGCTATGGGTCTTGTATTAGTGTATGTTATTTCACAAGTGTATGCCTCGGTAAGCGCCATGCCTTTTTGGTCAAATATGGGAACCGTGGTGGGCTTTTACGGTACAGCCTTTGTGCTTGGCGGAGCTTGTACTCTTTGGGTGGCAAAAGATGTAGAAACATCGTGTTTGAGATGTCTTGCTATGGCGGCGCTTATTTTTGGCTTAGTGCTTTCTTTAGCGTCTAAACTGAGTTGGATCAGCGTTTTTATGCAAGAGCAGAGTCTTGCCATTCCAGCATTATTTACGCCTTCGCTGTGTCATATGGCTTTACAAGTGCTTTTTGTACTGATGGGGCTTGTGGCTATTTTACCCCAAAATATGCGCTCTTTTCCTGTGATGCTCCCTGTGGGTGTGCTGTGCTTCTTGCTTGCGGAGCTTTCCAGTAGAACGGTGTTCTTTATTGCTCAATTAAAGCTTGGCGTATAAGCATAAAATATATAAAAAAAGCCTATGGTGAAGTAATTCGCCATAGGCTTTTTTTATGTGAAAGTACGCGTAAAATTATCTTCTGAAAGTGCTTTTATTGCGAGTTATAAATTGTGTGACGCCAGTTCTTCCCTTGGTATCTGCAAAAGGTATGCTGGATAAATCGGCAAAGGGTATCTGACCAAGTTTAACATAGTCAGTATTTGTGAGAGCAAGATATATATCAACGAAAGATCCTTGTGGAGCATCGCCCGCTTTACGTGGTGATTCAGCTACGGCAAGGATGTCATTACTTTTCGTCATATGGGCAGGTTTATCCCCTCCTTGAGGAATGGACATGCCAGCGCGCACTGCAAAACGTGTAAATTTCATGGTGGTATTTTCTTCATACACATTGAGCTGTGCAATCTTTAAATCTCTGTTATCTTTAGAGCTGAGGGGACGCTTTTTGATATGGTCAGCGCACACATAGGCGGGGATAGTATTCTCTTCTGCGCCTGCGTAGCTGGGACGGGGATTTGCGTCATTCCACGCTAGCCATGTCATATCCAGTGTTACTACTTCATGCCATCCGCTGCACTGCGCATCTCCTGGCAAAACTTTATTGCTCACGATGCCGCCCACCCAGGGTAAGGCTGTATCCACCTTTATATGGCGCAAATTGGAAATATCCATTTGATTACGCCCTTGAGGGTTTCTTTTAACGCTTTGAACTAAGACTCCGTGGGTGTCAGAGTTGGCACTGGGGCTGTGATGCACGTTGACGTTTTCCTTTGTAGGGAGAAAGTGGCTATACTGCCCGCGTAGCCCTGAAAGCACGGCTTTGATGGCTGTATAGTCTTTTGCTTTTTCCATATTATAAAATTCTGTATATGCAGAATTTTGCCCAGCGTCTTGTGCAGTGTCTTGGGCTACAGCAGGCACTGTAGGGAGGCAGCACAGCCCTGTCAGAAATAGTGTGAGAAAAGTACGCATAATAATCCTTATGTATGTGTTTTAGGTGGCGCGTTCTAAAATAGTCTCATGGCTGACACGCGTGGTATGGTCAGGGTTGCTGTAGGCGAATTTAATGGCACCCCTAGAGTCTGCAATATAGACGGCAGGCACAGGGAGAATATGATGTTTTTCTCCAGAGGCAGCTTCTATATCAATATGATGCTGTTCCATATATACAGCGTGTGTGGCGTCATCTACACGGTAAGCTAAACCAAATTTATCGGCCAGTTGCATGGTGGTGTCAGAAAAAAGAGGAAAGTCTAATTTGTGTTCAGTATGTACTTTTTGGAGATTTTCGGGAAGGTCTGGAGAAATGCCGATGACATTATAACGGCGCTGGCGTAAGCTTGGTAAAATAGCGTGCATCTCTGCTAATTGTGAAGTACAAAAGCGGCACCAATGCCCTCTGTAAAAAATAATAATAAGGGCGTTAACGCCTTGCGCTTTATATAAATTGGTTTCTTTGCCGTCCATAGTGAGCAAAGTTCCATTGGGTATACCGGTGCCAATGCGTAAGGGGGTTATTGATTCTGGGGAAGAAGCTATAGCCATATTTGTACCTCCATAAACAGCGCAGCGTAGCAGGCAAAGGCTACGCTGATATATATTTTTTTGGCAAGCTAACATGGTATATAAAGAACTTCAATGCTTTTGCGTATGGCTCTTTATGCGGGAAACTTTGTAAAAGATTTTGTTTCAAAAGGGAATTTTCTTGGAGTTTACCGCATAGTTTAGTCTAAACCGAGCTATGCGGTAAACTTTTTTCACAAGGTAAATTCATTTCCGGCATATAAAAATTCTTCCGCATGTACAGCTATGCTCAACACATCATTATGTGTAGGTTCGTAATCTAAAAAAAGAACATTATAAGCTGGCGCTGTATCTTTAGCTAAAATTTTCAAAGGACCTTGCCAAACGCTTTCTTCCCAGCCTTTGGGTTGATTGAGGGCAATTTCTGGAGTGAGACCGCGCACGCTCATCATAGGTATACCGTGCCATAAAGCTGTGATGGCGCGGTGTGTGTGTCCAAAAAAAGCCATGAGGCGTGGGCCGTGCCAAGGATGACATTTTTGTGCCGCTTCCAATAAAGCCGTATGCGGCGCCATTTTGAGCGCATCTATGATAGGAATGTGACTGTGAAAGGGCGGATGGTGTGCAAAAAAAAGCACGTTTTTTCCGCACAGCCCCATTTCTGCCGCATCTATGGCTTGGCTAAGTTTCTGTGCATCTTCATAGTGTAAAGCACCGTCAATATGCCCTTGGATATGTGTATGGGCAAATACCCACTGAGCATGCGTGCTTTGGAGGCGCTGAGGCACACAAAGACCTAGAGGCAATTGTTCAAAGGTTGTGGCAGTGGCGCCTGGTAAAGCGGTGCGCATGGCAATATTGTCATGATTGCCGAGCAGCAAAATGCAAGGCTTGCCAAGAGGTATGAGAAGCTGATTAAGCTTGTCATAGGTGGAGGCTGTCTCATTTTTATTAATAATATCGCCTAACAGAATAAGAGCCTTAGCATTGCTGTGTTCTTTTTGTATGTGTGCAATGCAGGCTTTGAGTCTGTCCCATGTGTTCCATCCGTAAGGGGTGGGGGCATTGTGAGACAGGTGCGTGTCGCTGAGTAGAATAAATTTTTCCATGTGTTATGTGGGGGGAGAATTGAAGATGTTGAATAAAACCCCTTGATAGGGAGAGGCAGCTATCAAGGGGTTTATATAAGATTATTTAGAGCCTTGTAAGCGAGCAGTGCGCAATTCGAGCTCATGTAATTGTTTTTCGATGTCAGCAAGCTTGGCGGCTTTTTCTTGGGCATCCATGCTGGCATTGTTCATGATGGTTGTTTTGTTTTTGAACAATTCCAACTGACGTATAGTAATGAGTTGGTCATTGCTGGATTCTTTGAAAGGGGCCCATGTGAGTTCGGCTAAAACTTTCTTCTCAGCTTCTACATTGGGACCGGTGACGCCGTATTCAAGGAAGAACTTACGCAAGGTTGCTTTTACTTCAGCAGGTAAATCCTTACGCCATACTAAGGGATCACTAGGAATGAGGGGAGATTTCCAAATCATTTTGAGTTGGCTGTATTTTTCAGGATTATTTTTGGCAAGACGCTCCAATGTGCCTGTTTCACAGGTGGCAACATCTACTCTTTTATTGGCTACAGAAAGGGCGTTGGTTTCGTGGTTGGAGGTGAGCACGCGTTTAAAAATATTTTTAGCGTCCTTTCCGTTTTGGGCAAATACATAGTAGCTAGGTACTAAGAAACCAGAAGTAGAGTTGGGGTCACCATTGCCAAAGTTAAGATCTTTGGCGGCGGCAAACATATCTTCGAGGGAGTTGATGGGGGAATCTTTGTGAGCAAGTATATAGGAGTTGTAACCCTCTGTGCCGTCTGCCTTAATGGTTTTCATGAAAACTTCACCATTGGAACGGTCCACAGCTTCCTTGGCTGATTTATTGCCATACCAAGCCAGCTGTACTTTATTGAATTGCATACCTGTGACAATACCAGCATAGTCAGAAGCAAAAAAAGGCTTGATTTTATAGCCTGTTTTTTGGGACATATGCTCAAGGAAGGGTTCCCAAGATGTGCGCAAGTTTTGTGAAGACTCTGTGCTTATGATACCAAAGTTGATTTCAATTTCTTCTTTGGCTTGTGCGCTTGTGGCACCAAAAGCTAAGGATGTGAAGGCAGCTAAGACAAGAAGTTTTTTGCAAGTATTCAAAAAGGCCATTTTTTGCTCCAAAAATAAGGGTTATACTGTTGAAAATATACTGGGGAAAACCAGCGCCCCATGCGTGTTTTTGTTTTAGGTAGTAAGTGTGGCTGAAAAAAGTCTAATTGGTGTTTGTTTTGGGACAAAAGAGTCACGAGTTTTGTAACAGTTGGCATAGGGGGCAAAGATAGGTTCGCCCTTATGATTGAATGAGGGGGGTGTTTTGTGAAAATAGTAACTAGTTTTTTATGGGAAATTTTACAGGAAATAAGGGTGAGTAATCAAAAAAAATCTGCTTTTTTTTTAATTTTTTTTATAAAAAGCTTCTAATGTAATTCTCAGTTTTTTTTAGACTTTTATTAAAGATTGATTGTTAATATGTTGATATTTTATAATAAAATTGTCTTTTTTGGTTTCGTGTTACTTTTTTATTTATTCGTGTCACCTAGAAGTTGTACTCATATACCCTAAAACAGTAAAACGGTAAAAAAATTTTAACAAAAAGGCTTGCCTTTCTCATGCACCTATGCAAAATAGAGGGCAGACGAACTGCACATCGTGGATGGCGCAGTGGATTGTACTTCACAATCAAAAAAATTTTAAATACAGGAAGGTTTAGCAATGAAAAAGATTTGTACCTTGCTTCTTACTGCTGGTATGTTGTTCGGCGTAGCCACTGGCGCTTCTGCTGTTGATTTTAAAGCTAAAGGCCAATGGATTTTTGGCTTTGGCGCTGTAGACACCATGTGGAATGGCCAAGATGGCTCTGACACATTTAAAGCACAACAACGTATTCGCTTACAAGTTGACGCTGTAGCTTCTGAATCTCTTTCTGGTACCGTTTTCTTTGAAATGGGTGAAACCACTTGGGGTAATTCTGGTAGCGGCGGTGCGCTTGGTGCCGACGGTAAGATCGTTGAAGTAAAGCGTGCATATATTGACTGGTATGTGCCTAATACCGAATTAAATTTCCGTATGGGTCTTCAAGGTCTTGCTACTCCTAATGCAGCCGGTGGCGCTGCTATCCTTGATGACGACGTAGCTGCTGTTGTTGCTAGCTACAAGTTCAACGATATGGTAAGCCTTACCTTCGCTTGGGCTCGTCCTTACAATGACAATTATGTTCAAGATAATAGCATTACTAATCATAAAACTAACTCTAGTAACTATCTTGATAATATTGATCTTTTCCTCTTATCCTTACCTATCAAGGGTGAGAACTGGTCTATCAATCCTTGGGTTATGTACGGCGCCATGGGTGATGAATCCATTGAAACATGGGATCAAAGTGCCAACAATGGTGTTGGTGGATATGTTCCATCTGTAGCTGGTATCGTGGCTGACGGTCTTTTCCCCGTTACAGGCGGTTATATGGATGCTAACAATGGTTACACCTCCATGTGGTTCGCTGGTTTGCCCATGTCTTACCAAATGGACGCTTGGAATTTCGAACTTGACTTGAACTACGGTTCCGTATCTTACAGCGGCGACGGTGGTCTTCATTCAAACATGGATACCAAGCGCGCTGGTTGGTTGATCAAGGGTCTTGTAGAATACAAGATGGATTGGGGTACTCCTGGTCTCTTCGCTTGGTACGGTTCCGGTGATGACGACAAGACAAGCAATGGCTCTGAAATGATGCCTTTCATCAATCCTTGCGGTAACTTCACTTCTTTCATGGGTGACGGTAACGAACTTGGATGGCAGCCTGGCACAGGTTATGATAACATGCTTTCCTACTCCGGTACTTGGGGTATTGGTTTGCAACTTGCTAAAATGTCCTTCATGGAAGACTTAAGCCATACTTTCCGCATCGCTTACTGGAATGGT
Organism: uncultured Desulfovibrionaceae bacterium; assembly: GCA_964369335.1. Lineage (GTDB taxonomy): Bacteria > Desulfobacterota > Desulfovibrionia > Desulfovibrionales > Desulfovibrionaceae > CAYJAD01. The sequence continues at coordinate 11,371 of CAYJFR010000016.1, forward strand.
ACTAACGACAGCAAAAATGCAGTACACGTTGGTAGCTTTACTCGCGGTGGCAACGGTTCTATGTACCTCACCGAAGACGATTACCTCGTAGAATTCAACTTAGATTCTACCTACCAAATCTACGAAAACCTCCAAGCTGTTGTTCAATTTGGCTACATCATCAACGGTATTGATAAAGATACCTGGGGAAATAGCATGGACAACAGACGCGACGCTTATAAAGCAACCCTTACTTTCAACTACAGCTTCTAAGCTTTAGTTATAGTAAATTGTAGAGGAGAAGAGACTTTTCTCCTCTAATAATACAGAGGCTAAAAAAACCCACATTTTTTTAGTTAGGATTTAAAAAAGGATTATCTTTGGAATAGGTCTGAAGATAATCCTTTTTTTGTGGCAAAATACGGTGCGATTATAGAGGTTTGATTATTTTTTAAAAATCAAATCCTTGACCATAGGCTTACTTATGACTAAACTATGCTATAAAATTTAACAAAGGAATTACAATGTCAAAAGCCGTATCTGTGCAGCTGAAAGTATTGGATTTGGTGCCTTTTGGTGCAGATAAAACCGAACAGCATAGTTTTTTTGCTCTTCGTTTAGAAAGACCGCAGTGGAAATCGTGGCGTCCTGGGCAATTTGTTATGGTACGTCCCACGTCCTTCGGGTTTGAAATCCCTTGGGCGCGCCCTTTTGGAATCTGTCATGTGACAGAACAGCATCTTATTTGCTTTTTTCAAGTGGTAGGAAAAGGCACAGCGCGCATGGCGGAACTTAAACAAGGCGACACTGTGCAGCTTTGGGGGCCTTTAGGCAATGGTTTTGCTGTGGAACCAGAAACCCCCACTTTGCTTCTTGCCGGTGGTATGGGCATTGTTCCTTTTGTGGGCTATGTGCACGAGCATCCCAAGCCTTGGAATCTTTCCATGATTTTTGGGCACAAAGCTTCTTTACGTTGCTATCCCATTGATAGCATCAATGAGCGTATTACGGTAGATACATTGCGTGAAACCGTGCCCGGAGATTTAGATAATTTCCTCTTTAGCATGCGTGAAAGTATGCAAGAAATAGCCGAACAAAATGGCCTTGTGCTTGCTTGCGGACCTGAGCCCTTTTTGAAGACGGTACAGAGAAAGGCCTTAGAGCTTAATGTACGCACACAGCTTTCATTGGAGTCGCGCATGGCTTGCGGTGTGGGCGCCTGCCTTGGTTGCGTGGCACACACTACGGATGCATGGCCTGTGGAAGATAAAAAGTCTTGGCCTGTACAAACATGTACGCACGGTCCTGTGTTTTGGGCTGATCAAATCAGCCTAGATTAGTTCTTAGCTGAAAAAGGGCATGATTGCCTGACGTTTTTTTGTGGTGCTTTCTTTTTGTACTTCGCTTTTTTTAGGCTAGGAGTTTATTATGAATCTTTCTGTAACATTGACAGGTGAAAAACCTTTAACCTTAAAAAATCCTATTATTCCTGCATCGGGAACTTTTGGTTATGGTTTAGAATTTTCTTCCTATGGGGATTTAACACAGCTAGGCGGTATTGCCGTCAAAGGGCTTTCTCTCAAGCCGCGCGCAGGTAATGCTGTGCCGCGTGTGTGCGAAAGTGTGGGCGGTATGCTCAATGCGGTGGGTTTGCAAAATGACGGCGTAGAATCCTTTATTAAGGATAAATTGCCTCGCTTGCCTTGGAAAGAAACAGCTATTATTGCTAATATCTACGCTTCCAGTGCAGAAGAGTTTGCCGAACTTGCTGACATTCTTTCTGCTGAAGAAGGCGTGGCGGCTCTTGAGGTGAATATTTCTTGCCCTAATGTACATGAGGGCGGTATTCTTTTTGGACAAGACCCTAAAATGGCAGCAAAAGTCACGGAAGCCGTGTGCAAGGTTGCGCGTAATACCCCTGTGATGGTGAAGCTTTCGCCCAATGTGACCAATATTGCGGAAATAGCCACTGCTGTGGAAGGTGCTGGTGCTGATATGATTTCTTGCATCAATACCTTGTCGGGTATGGGTGTTAATGTGGCAACGCGCCGCCCTTCCTTAGCTAATGTTATTGGTGGCTTGTCTGGCCCAGCCATAAAGCCAGTGGCTTTGCGCTGCGTTTGGCAAGTGGCACAGGCGGTGAAAATTCCCGTTATCGGTCTTGGTGGTATCAGCTCGGCAGAGGATGTGCTAGAATTTATCCTTGTGGGCGCGCATGCTGTGCAAGTGGGTACGGCAAACTTTATTCAGCCTGATTTTGCTTTTAAAATTATTGAAGAATTACCTGTTCTTTGTGAACGTTATGGCATTAAGGACTTAGATTCTTTGAGAGGCACCTTACGCGTCTAGGCTTTGCCTAGTTTTGTGTTTCTTTGGTGCTTTTGTGTATGTGTGAAAGTCCTACAGTGCTATCTATTCCTTTGGCGGATGGCGTGCTTTGGCCGTGTACTTTACGTCTGTCACCTCGATCAAAAAAGGTGAAACTCAGCGTCTCTGCCCAAGGCTTTACGGAGCTGATACTTCCACAAAAGCGCACTTTTTCCCCACAAGAGCTTCAGAATTTTTTGCACACAAATACACCGTGGTTGCAAAAAACTCTGGACGCTCTTGTGCCGCGCGCTTCACAAGCGGAAAGGGCAGAGTTGTGCTTGCAAAAAATACGTCAGGAACTTACCCCAGATATTTTGCCAGCACATGTTCATTTTCCTATGCTTGGTCACACATGGCAGCTTTCTTTGCAAGCTAAACGCGGCGGCTATGCCAAATTGCAAGAAGTGGGTACAGCACAAAAAAACCTTGTATTGTATGCCAATGCAGCAGATATGCGGGCGTGTTGCCGTCTTTTACAAAAATGGCTCATCAAAAAAGCCACGCCTCTTTTGCAAGAAAACACTTTTGCTTTAGCGCAAAAAATGGGCGTTGAGGTGGCGCAGGTGCGTATTGCAGCCCAACGTGGGCGTTGGGGTTCGTGTTCGGTGCGGGGCAATATTAATTTAAATTGTCGCCTTTTGCTGTTGCCTCAGTATTTGGTGGAACATGTTATTTTACACGAGCTTTGCCATAGGGTGCATATGAATCATTCTAAAGCATTCAAAGCGCTCTTGGAATCTGTTTCGCCGCAGAGCAAAGCCAAAGACACGGCATTGCGTACAGCGTGGCAAAACTTGCCCCTTTGGTCTCTTATTTTGTAATATATAAAGGATGATATATGCTTGATTTTAGAACGCTTCCTTGTCCGCAGCCTGTAGTGGCTTGCCGTACTTTTTTGCAAGAAAATACCGTGGAACATATGCAAGTGCTTGTGGATAATGAGCCAGCCGTGGAAAATGTGAGCCGTTATTTAGAACAGCAGGGCTTTAGCGTGCAAAGCAGTGCCCAAGGCAAGGACTTTCTTTTGACGGCAGTGAAGGGCGCTCTTTCTGCACAAGACGGTGTTACGGATATGTTTGAGATAAAAAATGACGCCGAAAGCATGGAAAAAATTCTTGTTTTTATCACCACAGAAACCCTAGGGCGTGGGGACGATGTGCTTGGCGCAAAGTTGATGACCACTTTTTTAAGCACCTTACCTGAAATGGGTACAGCCCTTTGGCGTGTGGTGTTGTTAAATGGGGGCGTGAAGTTGGCAACTTCGCAAGGCGCTGCTTTAGACGCTCTTTGTGCTTTGGAGAAAGCCGGCGTGCATGTGCTTGTTTGTGGCGCTTGTCTTATGCACTATAATTTACTTGAACAAAAAGCCGTGGGCGAAACATCTAATATGCTTGATATTGTAACAAGTTTACAGTTGGCAAGTAAGGTTATTCGTCCTTAATATAATAGATACACTGAAAAAATTTAAAAAGGCATGTCATTACGAGAAACGTAGCAATAACATGCCTTTTTGTGTTTTTGAAAAAGATGTTGTGAACGTGTTTTTCTCTATAAATCTCGTTCAGTGACGTCATGAGTTGTAACACTGCTTTTAGCGCTAGGCGGCTCGGTCACATTTTTTAGACCGGGCAAGACGTCGTGTACTTGGGCTTTGTTCAGAGCTTTGCTTTCACGTAAATAGACGCGCCCTTTGGGGCCGGCTTCTTCGTAAATGGCAACCACAGTACTTTGTAAGATGCCTTGGGACTGTATTGGTGTAGAAATATTTTGTGGAATGACCATATAATATACACGCGGATAGGCGCCGTAATTTTTAATATAGCGACAAGTGAGAATCCAATCTTGTACGCCGTCATTTTCCCAATCGCTCACAGCCACTATATCCACATCTACCCGACGCCCTGCACTACCGTACTGTTTTTTTCCTGAGCTACTGGTGGGCACTGCGGTGCTAAAAATACTGAAACCTGTGGCGCGAGTTTCCACTTTTTCCTTGGGGGAAAGGGTGGCGGCAAAGGTTGTATTGCTTGTGCTTGCCACATGGTCAGAAAGAAAATCGGCATTGAGCTTAGTGTATAAAAGAGTGCCATAGTCTACGCTTCCCAGGGGAGCGCTGGCGACGGTGTATCTTTGTTCTTGTGTGATAAGTTTACGCGCCACCAACTCTTGAGGCATTCGGTGTGACATAAGCGTAAATTGTTGCGGGTGAACCACATGTACCGGCGTTGTGACGCAGGCATTGAGGTTTGCTACAAGGAAGAGAAGACATGCAATAAGGGAAAGCTTGAGGGAGAGAGAAGCGTGTGCTTGCATGGTGTGCAATACCTTATGATGTTATAGTTAAAACAGCTTGTTAAAAGAAGTTAACTTTGAACAGTCTGAAAAGGCAGCTTGCGGTGACAAACTGCCTCGGTATATGTTTTTTAAGCGTGTCCTGCTTTGCGAGAATTTCCCCATGTATTATGGTCAGCTTCTACGCGATAAATTTGTACATGATACATCTTGCCCTTACTGCACCGTGGGCAGCCATCAGTCACAAGAAGACAATGCGCATCCAATTCTAAAGCGTCAATTCCTGCACTGTGGAGAATCTCTGTGGCGCGACCTTGTTCCCAAACAATGGGACTACCGCACTTGCCACACTCTACAAAAAGCATCTCTGGGTCAAAGCCTTGAGGACTCAGAGAAGGGCATGCTTTCTTTGCGTCCCGCATATTATCCTTTTTCACAATTCTAACCTTCCTACAGTGACGCAAGTTTAAGAAAATAAAACTTGCACAACTTATATATAAGTCTAAATGAATTTATATGCAAGTCTCTTGCTCATTTTTTAAGAAATCGTTAGAATGGGTATATGAAAAAACGACGTTCTATTTCTTTATTATCTGCGGAATTACGTAATCAAATTGCTGCTGGAGAAGTGGTTGAAAGACCAGCCTCTGTGGTGAAAGAACTTGTGGAAAATGCCTTGGATGCAGGGGCAACACAGGTGGATATAACCCTAGAAAATGGCGGGCAAGGGCGTATTCGTATTCAAGATAATGGGCACGGCATAGCGCCAGATGAGCTAGAATTGGCTGTGACGCGCCATGCCACCAGCAAAATTCAGAATCTGAATGACTTATCTTCCATTTATTCTTATGGCTTTCGTGGTGAGGCTTTACCTAGTATAGCTTCTGTTTCGCGTTTTTCCATAACGTCCACAGTGGCTTTTTCTGAAGATGCAGTAGCGGACAAAAGCGGCTTGGGACAACGTATAGAGGTAGAATACGGCCATGTACGTCATAGTGGGCCTGCGCCTTTGAAGCAAGGAACTATTGTGGACGTATGCGACCTTTTTTCAAATATTCCTGCACGCTTAAAGTTTTTAAAAACGCCCAGTACTGAAATAAAAAAGGCGCAAGAATGGCTTACGCGTTTAGCTTTAGCCAAGCCTCACGTAGGTTTTAGTTTGATGCTTGGACAGCGAGAAGCCTTGCGTTTGCCTTCGGGACAAAATCTTGCCCAACGCCTTGGGGAGCTTTGGCCGCCGCTTATTATGGATGCCATGCGTTCTTTTGACGTGACACATAAAGGACATCGCGCTTTTGGTATGGCGGCTTTACCACAGGTGAGCCAGCCACGCGCGGACAGAATGCTCTTCTATGTCAATGGGCGTGCCGTTATGGATAAAACGCTGACTTCTGCCGTGCGTGAAGCTTATAAAGGGCGACTCACTACCAAGGATTATCCGCAAGTGGTGCTTTTTTTAGAAATTGACGCCGAAGAAGTGGACGTTAATGTGCACCCTGCCAAGACAGAAGTGCGTTTTCGTGAAAGCTCTTCGGTGTTTTCTTGTGTACGTCGCGCTGTTGCTTCTGTTATGGAGCAAGAAGGCTATGAAGAGGCGCCGCAAGAAGAAGAGGACGGCATGCGCCCACAAGGTTTTTGGGGACGTATTGACGCTACGGGCGTTATGGGAGGGCAAAAAGAATCTGCTGCTGCTTATGCGCCGCCCACGTTTGCCTCATCTGCCCCAAACAATGTTGAGTCAACAAGCTTTGAGTCTAGAAATTTTGAGACAGAAAGTTTTTCACAAAGTACGCCTGATCCCTTTCCTTCAAGTTTTTCTGTAGCAACGCGAGAGACAGTAGCGCACACTTTTCAAGAACCGTCTCCCATGGAAAATTCTACTTCTTTTGTGGGGCATAGGGACGGTTTACACGAGGATGTGAAGCCTTATGGTTTTGACTTAGAAAGTAATACACAACGAGAAATGTATACTTCACAGCCTGAGCCCATGACCACAATTCCCGAACTTGTGCAACAACCTACGGCAAGTGTGCAGGGCTTTGAATTTTTAGGGCAAATTGCGCAAACATATCTTGTACTGCGTGACGCTTCAGGACAAATGCATATTTTGGATCAGCACGCTGTACATGAAAGAATTTTATACGAGCGCATGCAACGTTCGGATATAGATAAGCAGTATGTGGCTTTGCCCATAGAAATAGCTGTGCATACTTCGGAGCAAGAGCGGGCAAAAGAGCTGTATGCTGCCTTTGAAAAATTGGGCTTTGAGCTAGAGCTTACTGAAAATACTTTGCTTATGAAAGCCTATCCCATACTTTTAGAATTAGGCGCTGCCAAGGCATTTATTCGTGACGCTTTGGCAGGTCGTAAGGACGATTTGTCGGCATTGCTTATTTCTTTTTCTTGCAAAGGCGCCATTAAGGCGGGGCAAGCATTAACGCAAGATGAGGCTATGGGGCTTGTGCAACAATGGCTGCAAACACCGCAAAAGGATTTTTGCCCACACGGGCGCCCAGCGGCATTGCGTTTTAGTGCCCATGATTTGGAAAAAATGTTTAAAAGAATATAACAGGCAGTTGAAAAAGCGCAAATTGCTTCGTCAGACTTGTTTTTTCTCAGGTCACGTATGTCTTAATACGCTCCCTTCGTAAAAAGCTTCGTCTTCCTCGCACTTTACACTTTTTGAACTGCCTGTAATGAGCTGATAAGAGGATGCTTATGTCTGAACAAAAAGATTCCCCACGCGTTATTTTGTTTGCCGTGTGTACGGCGCATTTTTTTATGACTTTCTTATTGGTGGGTGTGAATTCTTTTTTACCAGCCATCAGTGAAACCACGGGAGCTTCTGCCAGTGATTTAAGCTTACTCTCTACATATTATATTTTAGGTTTGGTCATTTCCCAATTATTAGCGGCGCGCATGGGGGATATTTGGGGCAGACGTAAAATGTTTCTTATGGGAACGGTGCTTTTTATGGTGACCAGTATTCTTATAGGCTATACGAGTAATATTTATGTCATGCAAGCCTTGCGTATGGTTCAAGGGCTTGGTGTAGCCATGTTTTCTGCCTGTGGCTTGGGTATTTTAGCGGTGGCGGCGCCGCAGGGAAAGCGTAGTCAATATGTAGCCTATTCCACCACATGTATTTATGTGGGCATTGGCTGTGGCCCTGTGGTGGCGGGCTTTGTGACAGAATATCTTGGTTGGCAATGGTTCTTTTGGGGAACAGGGCTTACTGGCGTGCTGTCATGGTCTTTTATGCGCTTTGCTGTGCATGAGGAGTGGTACGAAGCCAAGGGCGAGCCTTTTAACTGGCTTGATGCAGGTATTTATGTGCTTGCTATGAGTTCCTTGACTATGGGGTCTTCCTTATTGAAAACTACCGTCCTTGGGGGCAGTTTGCTTATGCTCTTGGGCGGCGCTTTTCTTGTGTTCTATGTTTGGCAAGAATTGCATACGCGTTACCCTTTGCTTGATGTGCGCTTGCTTGGCAAGAACAGAGTCTTTGCTTTTTCTGCTATGGCGGCCTTTGTGAATTACAGTGCTTGTTATAGTATGGCATTGTTTTACAGCTTGTATTTGCAAGTGGTGCGCGGTGTGAGCGTCAGCGAAGCAGGTTTGTATATTGCCATCCAATTCTTAGTACAAGCGGCGGTAAGTCCTTTGGCAGGGCGTTTATCCTCCAAGCACGGCGGCGGTAAAGTCAGCGCTGTGGGCATTGCCTTATGCGGTATTGGTTTATGTATTTCGGCTTTTTTGAACAGAGAAAGCACTATTCCTTTCTTTTTGTTGGCGCAAGTGTGTCTTGGTATAGGTATGGGCATGTTTTCTGCGCCTAATACTTCTGTCATGCTTGAAAGCGTAGACAAAGCGCATTTAGGGCAAGCCGCCAGTGTTGCAGGATCTGTGCGTACTCTTGGCGCTTTGTTTAATACCAGCGTGATTACGGTGACTTTTGGCTATTATTTGGGTGATTCGCCTGTACATACAGGGAATATTGACGCTTTTTTACAGAGTATGAAGGTGGATTTACTTATTTTTGGTATGATGAATGTGGCGG
>CAYJFR010000017.1:0-19604 GCA_964369335.1 uncultured Desulfovibrionaceae bacterium
CATCTTTAAATATAGGCTGTGGCAGACCAAAGACGGGAGGCCTAGGGGATGACGACCTCTAGGCCGGTCTGAAAAAACTTTGGTCGTCAAAGTCAAGCGCCTTACCATACAGGCATATGGTAGGCGAGGTGGATGGAGGGAAACATATACATAAGGCATTACAGTGGGGTAGCGTGCGGCACAAGGCAGCACGCTCAAGAATACGCGCTCATTTTAATGCATATGTGCTGTAAAATTATATGGAGTTTGAGGTATGTAAAGCGTTAAGGGCTTGCCGCGCAGCTTCTTGTTCTGCACGTTTAAGGCTTTGCCCTGTAGCTATAAATATTTGCCCTTGTGGTAAAGTAAGACGTACCTCATATATTTTAGCATGTTCTGGACCGGAACTTTTTTGAAGCACATAGACGGGGCGGTCTTTGTGGAGTCGTTGCATGGCCTCTTGTAATTGTGTTTTATAATCTTTCCGTAAGTTTATGTCTACCTGTTCAGGCCAACGTGACGAAAAGATATGCAAAACAACAGCATATGCCGCGTCATAGCCGCCGTCTTCAAAAATGGCTCCAAGTACGGCTTCCAAAGCGTCACTCAAAACGGTGTCTCTTTGTCTGCCTCCTTGGCTTTCCTCACCACGCCCTAAACGAAGGTGCGTGTCTATACCCAGTTCTCTTGCAAGGTCTGCCAAACTTTTGGCGGACACAAGCGAAGAACGTAGCTTAGTAAGATCTCCTTCACGAACAGTAGGAAAACGCGTAAATAACGCCCAAGACACACACAATTCAAGCACAGCATCACCGAGAAACTCTTGTCTCTCATTATGCATACCTGCTTTTTTATTTTCATTGGCAGAAGAACTATGCGTCAATGCCGTTTGTAAATATTGAGGATTTTTAAACGTATATCCTAATGTGTCTTGTAATTCTAAGTACCCAGCCATACAAAAAGCTCCTTAGCGAAATCTACATAATCGCACAAAAAACCACATTAGAGCAATATAGAACGTATTTATAGAAAAAAGCAAGGGGAAAAGGCAAAAAAAGTGAAAAAACTTCTTGCCCTCTCTATGCTATTTTTTACCTTGACAGCAGACTCTCCTATGTCTACCTAAGAGGACATTATTTGAAAGGAGAACTTATGGATCAAGATATTCGTGTATTCAAACTTGTTACTGGTGAAGTCGTTATTGGAATATATGACGAAACAAAAAATGTTCTGTGCGAAACGGCTACAATACAAAGCATTCCTGCACAACAAGGCGGCATGCAAATGGTGATCGCCCCTTACGGTATTCCCTTTGAAAACACCCTGTGCGCCACCATTGAAGGTAAGCACTTCCTGTATAACTATTCAGGAATTCCTCAAGAACTTAAAAATAAATACCTTGAAGTTGCTGCTAATATTGCCAAAAATGGCAGCTTTGGCAAATTACAATTTGGCAAACCAAACACAGAAAACAACGCAGCAAAATAAACTCACTTCAGTATATTATATAATTACTTTATATAGTTTTTCTAGGGGAAAGGACAAAAATATTGTGCTTTCCCCTTACTGTAAACTCCCACAACATCCATTTCAACTCCCGTTAGACGCTCTTTTTAAGGATACCCCATGCGTGAATTTTTACCCTTACTCCCAAGACCCAGTCGTTACCTTGGCATTGAAGAAGGTGCCGTACACAAAAATGCCGACAGCTGTACATTACGTCTTGCTCTCGCTTTTCCAGATACTTATGAAGTAGGCATGTCTTATCTTGGGCAAAAAATTCTCTCAAATATTATAAATAATTATGAAACATGGTGGGCAGAGCGTGTTATGGCGCCTTGTCGTGAAACCGCAGAAATTTTGCGTAACCACAATATCCCCTTGGCAACACTGGAATCTGACACACCTTTAGCGCATATGCACGCCATTGGCTTTTCTCTTACACATGAGCTTGCCTATACAAATATTTTATACATGCTTGACCTTGGGCATATTCCCTTACGCACAGAAGATCGCGGCGATGATCTTTTTGCCTACCCTATTATTATAGCCGGCGGCGGCGCCACATTAAGCGCCGAACCTCTAGCCCCCTTTATGGATCTAATGGTGCTTGGCGAAGGCGAAGAGACCCTTGTGGATATTTGCCACTTGCTCAGTACAGCACGCAAAGAAGCTTGGACACGCCAGACTTTTCTTGAAAAAGCGCGCCACATTAACGGAGTGTATGTGCCTTCTCTTTTCACCGAAGAAGCTGACGGAACTCTGCGCCCCAAATTTGACGATTATACTAAAGTATATCGCCGTATTGTGGCAGACATTAGCAAAGCCGCCTATCCTGTGCGCCAGGCTGTTCCCATTGGTGCTGTGCATAACAGATTATCCTTAGAAATCGCTCGCGGCTGTACACGCGGCTGTCGCTTTTGCCATGCTGGCATGGTGTACAGACCTGTACGTGAACGTACCCTTCCAGATATCAAAGATATTTTAGAAAAATGTCTTGCCGGCACAGGTTTTGACGAAATATCCTATCTTTCACTGAGTACTGGTGACTTTTCTGCCCTCAAAAGTCTCTTTATGGATACCGTAGACCGCTGTGCCCAAGAGCAAATTTCTGTATCTCTGCCCTCTTTACGTGTGGGCTCCATTGATGACAGAATTATGCAACGCATGGCGGGCATTCGCCGCACAGGAGCAACACTGGCACCTGAAGCTGGAAGCCAACGCTTACGCGATGTTATCAATAAAGGCATCAGTGAAGAAGAGCTGCTTCTCCATATTCAAAAGCTTGTGGAACACGGTTGGCAACAAGTAAAACTCTATTTCATGATAGGGCTTCCCACAGAAACCGACGAAGACCTTGACGCCATTGTGGAACTTTGCCGTAAGGTGCGCGACATAGCTGGTCGGGGCGGGCCGCGTTTACAAGTGACCGCCGCCATATCTCCTTTTGTGCCCAAGCCTTTCACGCCTTTTCAATGGGTAGAACAAATCTCCATGGACGAAATACACCGCCGTATTTACTATTTGCGTGACCAGTTCAAGCAAAATAAAAGCCTTAAAATGCGCTGGCATGAGCCAAGTATGAGCCATCTTGAAGGTATTTTATCACGCGGTGACAGAAAGCTCTCTCAAGTGGTGGAAAAAGTGTACCATAAAGGCGGCATCTTTTCCTCATGGGTAGAGGGTTTTAGCCTCACCCCTTGGCAAGAAGCCTTAGAAGAATGTGGGCTCAACGCACAAGACTATATAGCGGCGCGCCCTATGGATGCACCTCTCATATGGGATCATCTTGATTGCGGCGTCAGCACCGAATATTTGAAAAAAGAAATGGAACGCGCCTTAGCAGAAAAAGTGACGGACGATTGTCGCTACAATGCCTGTAGACAGTGCGGCGTCTGCGACACCAAGGCTGGGGCTTCACGTTTGCCTAAGCAAGATAGAGAGCTTATTACCAATATCTTAAACTTACCCCAGCGCGACCAAGAAGCGCATAAACCGCGCCTCGACGCTGAAGGAAAATTGATTCTTCCTCCACGCACCAAGGCCGCGCCTCCAGCCATTGCTTCCGAGCTCACCGTTAAAGCCGTAGAATACCGTGTGTGGCATAGTCGTAAAGACCGCTCTGCCTTTTTAAGCCAGTTAGAACTACAAGCCATCTTGGAACGCTGTTTACGCCGAGCGCAATTACCCATGACCTTTTCACAAGGCTTTCACCCTCTGCCCCTCATTTCCTTTGGGCGCGCTCTGCCTGTAGGTGTTGCCAGCGAAGCAGAATGGTTTGCCATAACTCTACGTCAAAAGATCGACGCAGAGACTGTAAGCGCTCGACTTAAAAATGTTTTACCACAAGGAATGGATGTGGTTTGTGTTATGCCCACCAATAAAGCAGGGCGTACAGAGCAAGCCGTGCAAGAGAAATTTTGCCTCACATATAAAAATCTTGAAAAAAACATAGACAGATTTTTGCAAACATGGCAGAATTTCCTTGAATTGGAAGAATTCTTGTGGACGCGTGACACCAAAAAAGGGCCACGCACAACTGACATACGCGCTCTCATTACCGAGGCGCATATGGACAAAACACAAGGAACAATCTCTTTCACTACCGACTGGCAACAAGGGTACCTATCGCCCTTGTCCCTTGTTCTTGCTGTGCAAGGGCAGGATTCATTAACAGAGTTTTACTTGGAAAAAACGGAACAGATATTTGCTGATGGGAGCATCTATCCTCCGAGGCCTTGAGGTAGTTATGGCGACAAGAAGCGTGTTTACTGAGGATGTTCCTTTTTCACTTAAACTTAAGTCTCTTACCAACGATGAGCTTTTAGACATTTGGGCTGAAACTCAAGAGTTAGAGCGTGTTTTGCGCGAAGAATGGGGGGCAGATGTTGAGCTTGCATATGAATATGAAAAACATATCATTTTAGAATTGCAAGCACGATACTGCAAAAAACGTTTTATGCCCAAACATCGCCAATGCGCTAGTATATAATTAATTACATAAAAAAAGGATGCGTGATTTTATGCATCCTTTTTTTATATCTTAGCTACAACATCTTCGCACTCTATTGTACATAGATGTCTTTATATGCGTGTAGTTTTTAATCCCAAACTAAAGCCGCCCAATCACCTTCAGTAATCATACGCGCTGCAGGAAGCCCTTGCGCCCTATACGCTGCCTGAACATCTTCAGCTTGGATAACGAGTAAACCAGAAAGCACTAAACAACCGCCTTCCTTACGCAACTTTACAAGCTCAGGCGCTAGCTCAATGAGCGGCTTTGCTAAAATATTAGCTAAAACAACATCAAATGTGCGTCCTTGCACAGCTTCTACTGACCCTAAAGCCACATCAAAACCGCTTTTTTGCTCTGCATTATACGCTTCAATGCCGTTAAGTTCTCTATTTTCAAGAGCATTATCCACAGCAAGTTGATCAATATCTGTGCCAATACCATAAAGTCCAAAATGGCAACACCCAAGGCCTAAAATACCTGAGCCTGTGCCAAGGTCTAAAAATTCCATGCCTGCGCCAATGCGTCCGCTGTCCAACAAGTCAGACACCACCCCAAGGCAAAGTGCCGTGGTGCTGTGATGCCCTGTACCAAAGGCAGATTTAGGCTCAATGACTATGCTTTGACGCTGGCCTACATCGGTACTTTCTTCAAGCCACGGAGGCAAAACCATAAAGCGTGAACCGCAAGCAATGGGCGTAAAATACTCTCGCCATGCCTCAGTCCAATCTTTTTGCGGGATTTCGCTCATTTCAATAACAGCCATAGGCTGCGCAGCCTGTACGTCTTGCGCCAAGGTATCAAGAAATTCTTTGCTCTCGCAATGTATGCAAAAACGTGTTTCACCCGTAGGCAAACTTTCTTCTTCCCAACCAAAAGAAACATGCAAAGCCAAAAGACCCCACAAAATTTCCACCGCATCCTCATCCACAGTAATATGACAACGATATAATATATTCATGCTGTTTGCCTACCGCGCAATGACATATGTGTCAATAATTTACAATAAAAAATACCTGTGGCAATATTGACAAAAAGCATATTTTATATAAGGCTAAAAGTATTGATACGTTAACTGGCTGTGTATAATGCAACATTCTAACCTAGCCAAAAAACTTTGGAGTTCACTATGTTTGCTTTCTTATGGCGTCCTCTCTTTGTATTTTGTTGGTTATTTTTTGGACTTATTTCTATGACACACACTTTACACAACGAAGCCTTTGCTAAAGAAAAAGTTTTACTTGATACAGACATGGTAGACGCTTTCGACGATGGCATTACCATGCTTATGCTTGCTGCCTCACCCAAAATCGACCTTGTGGGTGTCACCACAGTCACAGGAAATTCTTGGGCAGAAGAAGGCACAGCCTATAGTATATATCAGCTAGATATTGCAGGAAAAAAGTCTATTCCTGTGGCTATGGGCGCGCAATTTCCTTTACGCTCTCAGCGCCATGCCAATATTGCTTTGGAAAGAAAGCTCTTTGGTATAGGCAGAGATATATGGATGGGCTCTTTTGGCATTCCTCAGCCCGCAAGCTGGCAAGAATTTTATACAAAACATTATGGCACAAAGCCAGCTTTTGACCCCATAACACAACATGCCGTAGATTTTATCATCGATACAGTGCGTAAAAACCCCAATGAAATCACCATTGCCGCCATTGGCCCTTGCACCAACCTTGCTATGGCTATTACCAAGGCGCCAGACATTGTACCGCTTATAAAAAGGGTCATCTATATGGGCGGCTCCTTTTTCCAAGGGGGTAATGTGACCCCTGCAGCAGAATTTAATTGGTGGTTTGACCCTGAAGCGGCGCGTATTGCTGTGCGTGCGCCTTTCAAAGAGCAAATTGTGGTGGGTCTTGATGTGGCAGAAGATATCGAGTTTAAAAAAGAACATTATGAACGCTATTTAAAGACACTGAACAATAATGCTTTGGGCAAACTGTTACAAAAATCTCAGGTGGCAAAGATTTTTGCCCACGAGCCTGACGCCATTCACTATGTATGGGATGTTATAGTGTCGGCTATCCTCATTGACCCTAGCCTTATCACCAAAGAAGTGACGCAATACATTGATATTAACGATCAATTCGGCTTATCTTATGGGCAATCCTTAGCCTTTCCTCTTCATGGCCCTGCCGGCGCACAAAAAGCACGTATCATTCTTGATATAGATGAAGAGCGTTTTTGGAATATGCTCAATGAAGCTGATTATTGGAAGGACATTCGAAAATAACGTTGTTATAGTATAAATAAAAAGTGCTTCGTCAGAAATTCTCTAGCGAAGCACTTTCTATTTGTGTCATTCAAAAACACTGGTCTTATTTCATTAAAGTATATAATATCAAAAAATTACATATCAACTAAATGCAATTTTTGAATAGAAAACTCTGTTGTAATAGAATCTCCCAACATAACAAGTTGTCTCGCAACATCAGAACGTAGATGTTGACGCCAAAGTTCTTCCGAAGCCCACGTTCCCAAAATTATAAATTTATTAGGATGCTCCATATCTTCATACATAAAGAGCTGAATACATCCCTCTAATTGACGTATACGCGGAATACTATTTTCTACCGTTTGTATAAAAAGCTCACGGGATTCAGACTTTATAACACTTCTAACAATAACAGACAATTGAGTGGAAGACACAGCCACCTCCATAGTAAAAAGACTCTAGAAACTATATCATAATAAGTGAAATAGGATTACGTAGAACGTGTTCACAAAAAGTCATAATGTAAAAAAACAACCTAACAAGCTGCTAAATATTGTGTAAAACCATTTTCTCAATGGAAAAACTCGTTGCAGAAGTTTTTACAAGTTCAGTAAGTTCTCTAGCCGCTTGTGTCTGTAAGTGGGCGCGCCAATCTTCTGGGCTTTCCCAAATTTGAAAGGCAATAAGTTTATAAGGGTCATCCGCATCTTCAAAAATTGAAAGTTGTATACACCCTTTTTGTTGTCGTATGAGTGAAACTTTAGATTCGAAATTTTGTACTATAAGATCACGGCATTCTGGTTTCGCAATATGTGTTATTATAACTGATAATCGTGACGAACGCATAATAAACACCTTGGTAATAGATGTATTGTTAACATTTTTGTGTAAAAACAAACCCTAATTGAAACGTACAAGTACATGAATGCACTCTAGACAGGTTCTCATTTTTTTGCAAGTGCTACTTCATATTTTCATATATTAGGAGCTATATAATACCTCAAACTCTATGCTGAAGTTTTTTTATTATGCATCTTCTATAAAGGTTTGTATTATATCTTGCAAAACTTCCATATTATCCTGTTGCGGATAGCAAGGCAAAACCCCCTTAGAAAGATGTATTTTCTTTTGTTGTTGCCCTTCAAAGACATGATACACAAAACACTTTTCTGTATAGTGATAATACGCCTCGTCCACATATTGTTGCGTAGGCTTTCCCTGTAACAGCCAAAATAAAGACAGCATTTTTTCATCCATCGTGCGAATACCTTGCACATATTTATGCCGCATATCTTCCCACGTACCGTCATCCAATATGCCATACTTGCCCTTTTGTGCCTTCCATTTAGCGTCAAAAACACCGTAACGCGTACATGTGCCTTTTGTGTATTTAAGAATAAAATCGGGAATATATCTTTCGGGAATCTCTCCTTCGGGAATATCTCTTTCGGGAATATCTCTTTCAGAAAAGTATAAACCTAGGTGCGAGGCATTCTCTTTTTTTTGAACAATAGCTTGATAATACAAGGTGACACTGTTGCCATTTTCTAGGCTAAAGGTGAAGATACTCTTTGTATGTGTGTCTTGTGGCGCGTCTTCGCATATGCTTTCACCCTTTTCACATTCTATTTTTTGCTCACTAGATACAGATTTTAGCGCCTCAAGAAGATGAAAAAGGCAATAATATTCATATATTTTATCCGCAGATGGGTAAAAAGGCATACACAGTTGCGTGGGAGTGTCAAAACCTCCATGAAAAAACCATTTCTTTATATTAGCAAAAATATTTCTATAGTGACGCACTTCCAAAAAAATGGCAGAAGGTCGTGGCATGGCATATAAGATTTTTTCCTCACTAGGGATGACTCTCTCATATTTCCTGTGCCACAGCGACAAAGTCTCGTACAACGCTTGAAACTTATTTTCCATATATTGGGCATATAAAGACTCAAAAGAAGAGTATACATAATCATCCACAGGACATACGGACTTATGATCTTTCAAGAGATGAATTTTTCTTTGAACATAACGCAATAACATTGCTATAAATGACAATATCACTTGATTCTCATAAATATCATAATGATATTGTGCTCTTTGCAATAATGTTTTTTGCGGAGAATACACTTTATCCGCATAAGGAATACAACCTTTTGAATCTTGCCCAAGGTGCTGAGGGTGATTCAGCATATACTGAATGGTGCTTTTGTGTATATTACGTAATTTGTGCGTTGGTCCCACATATTTTTGCGCCTGTGTCTGTTTTTGGGCATTATGCGCAAAAGCACTATAATTCTCTTGCAAGGAGGTACAAATTTCATGCAAAAGCTTAAAATCATATACATCTTGCCGCTCTTGCGCATGCTCTTGACTAAATTTGGTATAATTACTCTTTTTACTAAAAATATTTAAGCCGAAACTTTTTTCCTTTTCTTGAATAAAATCATGCATATGACAAAGCTGTTCCATATAAACAGCATTCTCAGGGATAAGTACGCGCACAGGATTGGTATACAAGGATCGCCCATCACACAAAATCTCTATTTCTTCAGTGAAATACGAAAAGAGAAAGGGTCTGTAGTTGGGCTGCAGCTTTTGTATGGTATAGCTTTTATCTTTATGACGACAACACCACTTTTTATCCTTCACCTCAAAATTATTCTCTCCTACAGAGCACAGTGTAAAGGTATATTCTTTATCTTGTAAAACATACGCAGTATCATGTAGAGCTTGTTTTTCTGGATATAAAGGCAATTCTAAAGGCTGCGTACAGCCCTCATACCAAAGCCGCAACCTAGGCAGTGATTCACTCATAAGCTTCGCCTCTTAGCGCGCAAAATAGCAATAATAACCCATATTTCTTTTACCCTTCGTACATATGGATTGAAGTAAATCATGCGAAATAGGCGCTTCCTCTTTTGGCAAAAGATATATAAGCTCATCTAAAAAATTTTTATATTCTTCCCCATGCCCGTCTATAAGGGGTAAAATTTTCTGCGCTACGGCGTAATCAAGTATACTTAAAGCTTCTTTCTTGGGACTCTCCGTCAGCTGTAAGGCAGCAAGGCAATATTCCTTTATCATACCCAAAGAACGTGGGCTAAAAATAATATTTTGCATTTTAAACACTGCTTGAATTTCAGCAAATTTCTTATAAATAACCTTCCAAGCGCTTTGCTTATCTTCAGGAATCTTCTGATCTAAACGACCTAGGCTACGTACATGATTAACCATAGCTTGTGTTAATGCTTTTTTGTCTGCATCCTCTATATCACACTCTGACGCTTTATTTTCAAATGTTTCAAGCCTATATTCAGGGGCAGTAAGGTATAAAATCCACGCCCTATCCACCAAGCGCGGAGAAAGTAATTCTGTGGTACGGTCAAGATTCATGGTAGCTAAAAAGCGTAAATTATTTCCTGCACAAAGGTAACCATTTTCTGCCGATGATATTATATCTTGCGAAGCATCTTGAACAGTTTTTTCAAAAGTATTACTACAACCTATAGAAATTTTACGCTTATGACGCCCTAACGTTAAATCGCAATGCGCCATAAAATCTGCCCAATAATATTCCATAGGGCTCAAATTGGCTTCGTCCAACAAAACCCACACAGGTTCCTCTTCTCCTTTATCCAATGTCTTGATAACATTATAAAATTCTTGATTACTGGCCTCAAAGTTACCAGATAAAGGATTACGATAGCCCATAAGGTCTTGGCGAGACGTCCAGCCTTTTTCCACCGCCACAAAGGCAAAACGCCCTTGATCTAATTTTAACGCTTTGGCAAGGTAGTGCACTATAGAGGTTTTACCAGCGCCCGGCTCCCCTGCTAAAATGGTTAAAAAGCCCAGAGAAGTGCATAACACATAATTACGTGCGGCCCGTATCTTTGCTTGTTCATCACCATGCTTTATACCTTTTTTAACAATATCTATAAGTTCTAAGCATTGACTGTGTACATCAACAGCAGATTCAGGCTGAACAGGTATACTCTCTTGTTTCGTATTTTCCTCTGAAAAAGACGATAACTCTACTTTTACTAAAAGTAATTCTTTAAGAGCTTCTTTCAGTATTTCGCTTTTCTGACTTTGTCTTTCTTCTTTCTGCCAAGCATCATTTGCAAGTTTTTTCAGCGTATCAAAGTCCACATTTTCGTGAGTTTCAAAAGGAAGGAATAAAGATGAAGCGTTGAAATAGTCCTTACTTATGGAATGAAGCTTATTTCTAATACCACTATATTCCTGCTTAGAAAATTCATCCTTTTTCAAATACACAAGGGCATATTTACACTTTTTATTCCAAAAAATAGATTCTTTTTTATCTTCAGTAAGATAGCCATTTTCTGGATCCTTGCCATACAGTTTCTTTTCAAAACTATTTTGGGTTATAAATCCAATAAAATTATTAAAGCTTTCCTTTTCTTTATCAGCAGGTTTTCCAGCCCACACAGGATAGTTAAAACTTATTTTTTCCCCATCACAGAGTAAAGAATGTATTGTAAATTTAATATCATCTTTGTAATTGACAGACATCTCAATAAAAAATAATCCCTCCTCAACTTTATTTTCTAGAATATATTTATTTTGCTGCGTATCTTGAGAAGATGTTTCTTGCTCTGTAGTCATGTTTTAACGCCTTTATACTATGTAAAAGTCAAAGAGAAGAAATTTAGTCAGAGAATATATTCACTGCCATCCCGTATATTTTTTTCCAGACACCATAAAGAAGAAATTTAGTCAGAGAATATATTCACTGCCATCCCGTATATTTTTTTCCAGACACCATAAAAAGGAAGTAACACCTTGTCAAGATAGCGTCACTCAAAGTCTGAGCACAAAAAAATAAGCGCATACAAAACACATAGCGCTTGCCATAACGCTACAAGTAGACTAGCCTGTTAGACGTTCTCTGTAGGAGAGATTTTGACCTTTGTATTATGCGTCACACCATGCCAAACAAAATATATTTTATGGCATACAACATTGTCTTACTCGTTAGCAGGCTATCAGCCTTATCATTAAAGGAACATGTTATGGTTATAGGCTCATGGACACATGACCAATTTATGGAAGAAGCACGTAAGTTTCATGGTTATCCCGCCCCCGGCCTTATCATCGGCGGCTATATGGTAGAAATGGCGCGTCGAGCCCTGCCTGAGGGTATTTTATTTGACGCCATCAGCGAAACCAATCAATGCCTGCCCGATGCCGTGCAAATGCTCACCCCTTGCACCATAGGCAATGGCTGGTTACGCATTCATAATTTTGGTTTGTATGCCTTGAGTTTTTTCAATAAGCACACAGGCGAAGGTGTGCGCGTACACTTAGATGTGGAAAAAATGGGTAATTACCCCGAAATTCGCGCGTGGTTTCTCAAAGAAAAAACCAAAGCCGAACAAGATACAGAGCGCTTGCAAGAAGAAATTCGTCAAGCGGGACAAAATATTTTAACACTGCGCCCCGTGCAGCTTTTACCCGCCGCCTTTGAACATAAAGGCAAGGGAAAAATCGCTCGATGTCCCATCTGCGGCGAGTGGCACCCCGCCAGCTATGGCGGTATATGCCGCTCTTGCCAAGGCGAATCCCCTTATGAAACGGGCCCTGGTTTGGCTTTCTCTGGTCCAGAGCTTAAAGCCGTCCCTGTAGAAGAAGCCGTAGGACAGCACGCCCTGCATGATATGACGCAAATCATCCCTGGCGAAAGCAAAGAAACGGCTTTCCATGCGGGACAAACTTTAGATATCGGGGATGTTTGCCGCCTCCAACATATGGGACGTAGCCGCGTCTATACAGCAGAAAACGCCCCCAACGATGCAGAGTGGGTACATGAAGATATAGCCGTGCAAGAATTTGCCTCGCGCATGCCTGGTAAGAATGTTATACTCGAAGGCGCGCCTCACGAAGGCAAAATCAACTTCAAAGCGGGTAAAAGTGGGCTGTTATGGGTAGATACAGAACGTCTTGAGCGCTTTAATCTTATCCCCGATGTTATGTGTACCACAAGGCACAGCATGAGCGTACTTAAGGAAGGCACACGCCTTGCTGGAAGCCGCGCCATCCCCCTCTACATTGCCCAGCAACATCTTACCAAAGCCTTGGCAACCTTAGACGAAGGCCCTCTTTTTGAAATTTTACCCATGCGTCAAGCGCATATCGGTATTTTAATCACAGGAACAGAAGTGTTTAGCGGGCTTATTCAAGACAAATTTGCCCCCATTCTCACTCAAAAAGCGGAAGCATTGCAGTGTAAAGTGGTAAAAACCACCATTGTTCCCGACGATGCCGCGCAAATACAAAGCGCCGTTCATGACCTTATTGCCGCTGGCGCTGACCTTATCATTACCACCGCGGGCATGTCTGTGGACCCTGACGATGTGACCAAAAAAGGTCTTTTGGACGCTGGTCTCACCGACGAGCTTTTCGGTGTTCCCATGCTGCCAGGAACCATGACTCTCACAGGTCGCATTGGCAATGTGCAAGTGCTGGGTGTTCCTGCATGCGCTCTCTACTACAAAACCACAAGCATTGACATTATCTTGCCACGCTTGTTGGCAGGGCAAAAGCTCACACGCTTAGACTTTGCCCAATTGGGACATGGTGGGCTGTGCATGGAATGCAAAACATGCATTTACCCTAAATGCCCTTTTGGAAGATAAGCGCATTTTTGTAATATAAAAAAAGCCCCCTGTATCTGAGCACAGCGCACAATACAAGGGGCTTGAGTTTTTTATAAGAGCTTATACGCCGCTTTCCAATTGGTGCTTGGCTATTAATATGGTCATACCAGAATCGTCGGTTAATTCCTTGAAGCCATCCACGCCAGAATCAGCGCTTTCTGTCCAACGCTTAGTATCATCAAGATTGAGATTTTCCAGAACTTCCTTGGCAGTGCTTCCTTCAACATCACCAAAGACCAACACTTCAACATTTTCCATATCACCGCTGGCAAGTTTATCTTTCACAGCGTCCATACTTTCGGAATTAGAAAGTAAGACATCATTGCCTTCACCGCCGTCCACATGCAAAACGTCACCCATGACAAGACCGTCCAAGATAATAATATCATCACCGCTGCCGCCGTGCATAGAATCTCCTGCACCGCCATAAAGAGTGTCATTACCGCTACCGCCTATGAGAATATCATTACCAGAGCCGCCATGTAAGACATCATCACCGCCAAGGCCAAGTAATATATCGTCACCATCACCGCCATAAAGGACATCATGCCCATCTTGCGCGCCTTCCATACCCTGAGCAATCTCTTCAAGGATATCGCCGCCAGCATCTTGGGCTGCATCAGCTAACTTTTGTATAAGGTCGGCGCTATCATCAGCCTTATTACCGTCACCATCAACGTCCTGCACGTTTTTCAACGCCTCTTCCGTATATGCATCTGTATCTAGACCAAGCTCCCCTGCCAAGCTTTCTATATGCGCAGTACTACCATCACCCATGACAATATCTTCACCGCCAAGCCCATACACAGTATCATCGCCGGCGCCACCCATAAGAACATCGTGGTCACCGCTGTCTACGGCAACACTATTCCCTGCTCCATCATCTACAGTTGCTGTTGTTAAACTTGCAGCCCATTGTGGATTTTCAAGCACATAGTGCATGGCAACTTCTACACTAGGAACAAAAAGTTCACCATTATGTATAATATTAAGGTGTTCTGCCACAGCAGTACGAATGTCATCAGCTGTCATGCCACCAAAAATAAGGTCTGTGCCCTCTCCTCCATCTGCAACGCTTATATCAAAGCTATTACCGCTTATGGAGCCTTGTTCAGGTGTAAAAAGTTCCGCTGCATTATCGGTAAGTTTAATGGAGTCAGCAACATCACCAAAGATTTTTTGAAACAAATCAGCATTAATACCATCACCAAAACCAACGGCTATAAATTCACCACCTGCACCAAGGGCATTTTGCACTTGTTCAATGCTTGTGGGTGCATACACAACAGAAGAAGGCTCTCCAAGCGAAGTAGTGCCATCGTCATTCTGTATAATAGCTTGAACGGTAAGCACATATTTACCCGCATTTTCTCCCGTGCCTTGCGTGAGGGATAATTGATACTGCGTTGTGGTTTCACCAGTAATAGCTGTTGAATCCAACCTACCTTTTTGACTGTACTCACCTGTACTCACCCACGTGTCACCCAAAATTTTTCCTGTAACATCAAAGCTAATATCTTGTTCTTTCCCAAAAAAACTAGATCCAATAACATCTTCATAAGCATCGCCTGCAATATCATCAAAAGAAACTATAGGCTTATTGAAAGTTCCGTCAGTGGGAAGACCGTCAGTGACAAAGAACACTTTATTTTCAACATGTTCCCCTTGAGCGTTGAGCGTAGGTTGTTGGGAAAGCCAATCGGCAGATTTCTGCAATGCGGCATCATAATTGGTACTACCTGTTACCAAAATATCTCCATAACGCGCATCAGCACGATCAAATGTATCTATTATGGCCTCAGCAGCATGATTATTGGAGATGTCAGGAGAAGAAGCATATATTTGTTTACCATCGTAAAAAATATTACCATCTTCAAGAACAAAGTCATAACTATTGGCGTCAGAGTTAAAGAGTACTATCTGTAAATTGATTGTTCCACCAAGCTCACCTTGACTGGCATGATGAAAGAGTACATCCTCTAAAAAGTCTTCAATGGAGCTTTGTACATCTTGCCTCATATCACCTGAAGTTCCGCCATTGGCAGTCATAGAACCTGACGTATCCAACACCAAAGAAATATTATAGTCTTTGCCTTCTATCAAAGCACCGCCAGAACCTGCTTGCCCAAGAAGATTATCAACGTCAGTATCTACAGAAGACTCTGTCCATGACGCCTCTACCTGTATATCAGCACTGTCACCGTCAGCATCGGTGACTATAATAGTTTCTGACCTTGAGTCTGCATTTTCAGGCTTAGGCATGGTCACAAGCCAATCAGTTCCGTTACTTGTGCTCAAGGTGGCATCGCCAAAGGTCAGCGTGGTTGTGCCATCTTCTGCCCATGTTATATCTTCATAAGCAACAGTCACGCCATTAAATTCAATACTTGCACCTGCGCCAGTATCGGCACCAAATTCAAATTGCACCAACTCGCTTACAGGTTCGTCACCCACAAGCTCCCTACTGACATCATCACCTGCTACGGGAGCATCATCCTTAATGGTGACATCTACTGTCACCGTGTGTGCAGAACCACTTTCTCCGCTGATTTCCACATCAAAAGAGGTTTCAACCTCCGTCACGCTGGCATCATCGCCACTGTCAACGGCTTCATTCAGCGTATATTCATAGGTAATGGTTGTTTTTCCGTCAGAGGTAGTAGTTACAGAAGTAATACTCACAGTACCGTGAGGTACTGGCGCTGAGCCTTCCCAACTGCCGTCCGCTCCTTGCGTAAAACTCACACCAGCAATAACAATACTTGCAGGAATCCCCCCAGAAACAACAATATTGCCGCTTTGAGTCAGTGCTTCGCCATTGGGGTTAGAACCGTCGGCAAGATGGGCTTCATCTAAAATGACATCTGAAGCAAAAGCGAAATCTTCAGCCACAACAC
The DNA here is from genome assembly GCA_964369335.1 of uncultured Desulfovibrionaceae bacterium. GTDB lineage: Bacteria > Desulfobacterota > Desulfovibrionia > Desulfovibrionales > Desulfovibrionaceae > CAYJAD01. Next base: position 16,294 of record CAYJFR010000017.1, read on the forward strand.
TGTGTTTCACAGAGTCACCATCACCGTCAGTAAAAGTCAAATCTACCGTAGTACGGTCACTCACTTCATAGCTGACTGTCCAATGAATATTGTCAGGACTTGTCATAACCACATCGCCAAAGGTGATAGTATGCAGATCGTCCACATATTCGTACGACACAAGAGGCTTTTCCGTACCTGCAGGCAACCACATATCTTGACTCTTGGAAGTCTCTTCCCAAATACCTTTTTCAGCATTCCACTGCACACCCAAGGGTACAGTAGCACCGCTACTCATAGGCATTTCGATAATGCCAGGACCATCAGCACCAAAATCCACAATGATTTCTGCCGTAGCTTGATTACCGCTCACAGAGGCTTCAGTTTCGCCGTGACCGTCCTCACCTTGTGCTTCATCACCAAGGATAACAGGACCGTCATCTTTAATAACAATATTCACAGTCACATCATAGCTGTTACCATCGTCATCTGTAATAGTCACAGTCACATGCCCACCAGAAAGAGCGTCGTCATGGTCCTTACGGTCTTTGTGCGTTACAGAATCCTTCAAGACAAGCACAAGGGAACCATCATCGTTTTTAGAAATATCATACAAGCTCTCATCATAGCCAGAAAAACCTGTGATAGTGTAGCCGTCAGGAGCTTCCCACGTAACCATTTCTGAAGTTGCAGAGGAATCCGTTCCCTGTGCAAGACCACTTTCATCTACGGTAACGGAAGCAACGTCAGCCCAAAGCGCGTCGGCAGAGCCTGTCACTTGAATATTAAGGGGCACTTCTGAAGTAGCGCCGTGTTCGTCAGTGGTAACAATGGTAAAGTTTTCATGAGCCAAAGCATCGGCCACAAGATTATCCAAAGCTGTATATTTATCGCCATCAGCCTCGGTATAAAGAGTATATTCATATGTACCGTCGGCACGAATAACAAGGCGACCATAGTCCCCTTCCACCGTCATAGAACCACTGTCGGCAGTAGAAAGGCTTTGCCCTTGGGCGCCTTCTACCGTGATGGTTTGCTTATGCCCATCACCGTCTACATCTTCCACTTCCCACGAGCCTTTAACAGAGGAGTCGGTAGAATCTTCACGCACGCTGGTATCATAGCCCGCATCCAGTTCCAAAGACAAAGAAGGAGCATCATTGGTGCCTTGCACCTCAACTGTAACCGTGGTGGTGGTGGTATGTGTACCGTCCGTCACCGTTACGGTAAAACTCTCAAGAGCTTTTTCTCCCTCCATAAGCCCATTGGCAGCCTCTTCATTAAGAATATAGCTAAATTTGCCCGTTGTAGAGTCCATAACAAGCTGACCATACTGTCCATCAGCGTCATTGACCACATAGCTTAGGGTGTCACCATTACTGTCTGTAGCCACCACTTGCCCTGTAACAACGCCGCCTGTGTACGCCGCATTTTCATCACCGATATTGGTGTCATCAATGATATTTCCCTCAGCATCACGCCCTACACCACTTTCCATAACAGTAACCTGCACAGATGTTACATCTGGTGCCACATTGTCTTCACCTTCGGGAAGTGTATCTTCTTCAGGACTGTCAGGCTCAGAAGGAACAGGGTCTGTGGGGGATGTATCTTCTTCGGGAGTTACGCCGCCTTCAGGAGTCGCGCCGCCTTCAGGAGTCGCGCCGCCTTCGGGAGTCGGCGAAGATGTCTCGGCAAAGTCGCGCAATTGCATGGGCTGCGATGCACCTGCACCATCAACGTCGTATTCATACTGCGCAGGGTCTTTGATTTCTTCGTCAACATTTTCATCAGAATATTCTTGATCAAGGCGTCCTATACGGTTTAACCCGTCTAAAAGATTGCCATGAATGGTATCTACAGTACTGCCCCCACTTTGAGGCCCTGCAGAAATACCGGCAGCAGGCATAAGCTCTTCACCAAGAGCCGCAAAAAATTCCTCACCAGCAATTTCCGTATCTTCAATGACAAAAGTGGGCATATTATCTGCTGTATACGCCTCATAAAAATCTGTGAGTATCAAAATAGAGCCGTTTACAAAGGTAAAAACAAGGTCGTCACCTTCGCGGCTCAAGGTTGCTTCACTCAAGTCATAACCAAAAACTAAACGGCTATCGGCTTCGGGAGTGATAGTGATTTTTTGCCCTTCTGTCGGCTGCTGCAAAATTAAATCTGCCATGGACATTTCCTTCTAACTTATTTCGATATCTTGTTTTGTACATGTAAGAAAGCACATGCAAACAAATCACACGAAAAATTAATACGTTCTGGGATAAAATAAAGGAGTATAAGGCGCGTAAAACTGTCACAAGAATTAAGCGACGAGGAAAAATCCTCAGGTTGTGGAGAAAAAGGCTCGCAAACCCACAAAAAACAGCCCTCTATGTAAGGACATACGTTTTTTGCAATTTTCTAAGGGGATAAAACCCACACGCATAAAGCGTACCTCCTAGATAAGATTTGCAACATATCTTGTCAATTCTTTTTTACAAAAATTTTTTACCAAAATATTCTTCATGCTCCATAGATAAATATTGTATACTTTTAAAGGCATTATCCGCTCTTTTCATCATGCGCCGCAGGGCTATTCTTCACAAAAAACAACACATACTAAAAAACTATGTTTTCTATGTGAAAACAAGTTTTTACCTACAAAAATATTGCCATAAGCGTTCATGTATTATACACTGGTTAACGTCTATATACTAGGTGAAGCATAAGGCTTTACCAATGAAAACATGGAGGAAGTATGAAAAGACGTGCCTTCCTTAAAATGTCATGTACCATAGGTTTGGGCGTAGCCCTCAGTGGCCTTGGTGTTGATATTTTACAAGCAAAAGCATTTGCTGTGGATATGAAGCGTATGGACGCTGTCAAAGCAGCAAAACAAACAACATCCATCTGCTGTTACTGTTCTGTAGGTTGCGGACTTATCTGCAGCACAGACACAAAAAGCGGCGCTATTATCAATATAGAAGGTGACCCTGAACATCCCATCAATGAAGGTGCTTTGTGTGCCAAGGGCGCAGGTATCCTTCAAACCACCAAATTAAACGAACACCGTTTAACCAAGGTGCAATACCGCGCCCCAGGTAGCGACAAGTGGGTAGAAAAAGATTGGGACTTTGCCATCGACCGTATTGCAAAGCTCATCAAAGCCGAACGTGATAAAACGTTTGAAACGAAAAACGCTAAGGGACAAGTAGTGAACCGCTGTGAATCCATCTCGCTCATGGGCAGTTCCAACGTACTTAGTGAAGAATGCTGGGCAACAGCACAATTTGCGAGAGGCTTGGGGTTGACATATATCGACCACCAAGCACGGGTCTGAC
>CAYJFR010000018.1:0-19313 GCA_964369335.1 uncultured Desulfovibrionaceae bacterium
TACATCCCGACACTATGAAAGTATTTTTATCCTATTCTTGGCCGGGCAATGTGCGTGAGCTGTCTAACCTTGTGCGTAGGATGCTCGTCTTACATGCAGGAGATGTCATTGGGCCAGAACATGTGACTCCCCTGCTCGAAACCAGTAACTACACTGACCCTCCAAAAAATATGAGCGATGTGTCTGGTTTTAACGATGACATGTTTTTCTACTCCAAGCCTCAAGAAAAGAAAGATGCGCATAATGGTAGCATGGCCTTATCAGATATGGAAAAACTCCATATTGAAGAAGTGCTACGCAAAACTTGTGGTCGTATCAGTGGGCCTTTGGGGGCAGCAAAGATTCTCAACGTCCCACGTTCTACGCTTCAGTATAAATTGAAAAAGTTTAATATTAATCCCCACGATTTTAAAGCGTAAGTTGCTACAATTTTTGGAAAGTTTTTGGTCATTTTTTACCCAAAAAGTTTGTTATTTTAATAACTAATAATAAAACTATTCAGTTAGTATATGTACAATTTTTACTAAATTAGTGCCAAAAACACCTTTTTGATTGAACTAGAAGAAATTATCTGCTATAGGAGTTGGAAAATTATTGATGCATTTGTGTAACAATATTTTGTTAACAGACACAGAGAGCACAATTCTTATACTTGGCTCAAATTGGAAAAAGGAATTTTACGTAAGCATAACGTGTTCCCGAGAACTTTTGAGAGCTGCCACATCTGTCGAAAGCGCCTTACTCCCTCTTTTGAGAAAGGAGCAGTGAGGAAACGTATACAGCAGAGCGTGGCTTGTTTTATGGGCGAGAAAATTTCGCCAAAGTTTCACGGGGCATTTTGTTTTTAAAACACGTTCTTATGCCTGTGTGGAAGTAACCTATCAGGTGTTGGTTGAGGCAAAATTTTTAAGCGTTATACGTCACTTTTTACCTTTTAAACATAGGATTGAACAATGGACTTACGGAGAGCTATTCTCATCATCAACGGAGTGGAGCGCGAAGTTTTATGCGACCCCAAACAAGATTCATTGGCAACAGTAGTACGCCGACTCGGCCTTACCGGCACCAAGGTTGGTTGCGGCGTAGGACAATGCGGCGCCTGTAGTCTTCTTTTAGACGGCAAAGTTGTCCGCGCATGTGTTCGCATGATGCGCAGTGTGAAGGATTACGCTAAGGTAGAGACCATTGAAGGTCTTGGTAACGCGCAAAACTTGCATCCTTTACAACAAGCCTTTTTGAGTTATGCTTCCATCCAATGCGGTTTCTGTTCCCCTGGTTTTATCATGTCTGCCAAGGCTTTGCTTGACAGCAACCCCAGTCCTACACGCCAAGACGTGCGTGATTGGTTCACAAAAAATAACAACATCTGCCGTTGTACAGGTTACAAGCCCATTGTTGACGCTGTTATGGCTGCCGCTGAAGTGCTTCGCGGCGAAAGAAAGCAAGAAGATATGGCTTTTGTTATACCAGAAAGTGGTAGAATCTACGGTAGCCATGTGCATAAGCCCAAAGGCTTAACTCGCGTACTTGGTACCTGTGATTACGGCGCCGACGTTGCTGAAAAAATGCCACACAACACTTGGCATTTGGCAGTAGTTCTTGCCAAAAGACATCATGCTCGTATTTTGGGCATTGACAGCTCCAAAGCCGAAGAAATGCCTGGTGTTGGTCGTGTTATCACCGCTAAGGACGTTCGCGGAACCAACCGTTTCACCGTGCCTCAAGGTACTGTACACAGCCTTTGTGATGGTAAAGACCGTCCTGTTATTGCTGATGACAAAGTTATCCGTTACGGCGATGTAGTGGCTGTGGTTGCTGCCAGAAGCCGTGAAGAAGCCCGCGCCGCCGCTGAAGTTGTAGAAGTACAATACGAAGAACTTCAATCTGCCGTAAACTTCCTTGAAGCTGTAGCTCCTGACGCTCCTCAAATACACGACAAATACCCCAATATCTACATGGAACAACCCTTGCTTAAAGGTGAAGACCCACGCAAGGTTATCAACGAAAATCACGTAGTTGTTGACGGTGCTTTCAGCACAACACGTCAATCTCACTTACCCATTGAGCCAGACGTTATGCAAGCCTATCCTCAAGGTGACGGTGTTGCTATTCAGTGTAAAGCTCAATTCTTGTACGGTGTTATCGGCATGATGGCACAAGCCATTGGCCTTGAAACTAAAGACATTCGCGTTATCAATAACCCCGTGGGCGCAAGCTTTGGTTACAGCATGTCCCCAGGTAACTACGCCCTTATTGCCGCATGCTGCCTTGCCATGAATGCCCCTGTGTCTCTTGTACTCAGCTACAGCGAGCACCAGCATATGACAGGTAAGCGCGCTCCTGTGCACGTTAACGCAAGCCTTGCCTGTGACAAGAACGGTAAAATGACCGCCATGGACTTCTTAGTAGGTCTTGACCACGGCGCGTACAGTGAAATGGCTGGTCCTTTGACCACCAAGGTTATCCGCTTCTTCGGCTATCCTTATGCCATTGAAAATATGCGCGGCCTTGTGCGTACAGCCTTTACCAACGGTAACTTTGGTACAGCCTATCGCGCTTTCGGTTCTCCGCAATCCTACACAGCCAGCGAATCTCTTGTGGATATGCTTGCTGAAAAAATCAATATGGATCCATTTGAGTTCCGTTATCTTAACATTGCCAAACCCGGCGATTTGTGCACAAACTCTGTGCCTTATCGTGAATATCCCATGCAGGCTATTATGGATATGGCTCGTCCTAAGTACGAAGCAGCTGTGGCTCGCGCCAAGGATGCCAGCACCGATACCGTTAAGCGCGGCGTTGGTTTGGCTTGGGGTGGTTACCACGTGTCTAAATTGCCTGACCATGCCGAAATTGACTTAGAACTCAATGAAGACGGCAGTGTCACCATGTTCAACACATGGGCTGACATGGGTCAAGGCGCAGACTACGGTTCCGTGGTTCACACACATGAAGCCTTACGTCCTCTTGGTCTTCGTTTAGACCAGATTCACTTAATTGTGAACGACACAGGCATCTGCCCTGACACCGGTCCTTCTTCTGGTAGCCGCTCTCACCACGTTGTGGGTCGCGCCACCCTACTTGCCGCAGAGCAAATGCTAGGCGCCATGCGTAAGGATGACGGCACATACCGCACCTATGCTGAAATGAAAGAAGCTGGTCTTCCCACAAAATTCCGTGGCGACTACAATGAAAACTGGGCTGATATCGACCCTGACACCGGTCATGGTTACGGCGCTGTAGCACAAAACTATGTGTTATACCTTGTAGAAGTTGACGTTGATATCACCACAGGTAAGACCACCGTGGTCAGCGTAGACGTCACTGCCGACATCGGTACCATTGGCAGCTACCAAGCTGTTCTTGGTCAAGCTTGGGGCGGCTTCTCTCACTCCGTAGGTTTTGCTTTGACAGAAAACTACGACGACATGAAAAAGCACGAAACCATTCGCGGCGCTGGTGTGCCTCGTTGTAATGATGTGCCTGACAACTTCAATGTAGAATTCCACATCACCGAGCGCGAAAACGGCCCTCACGGTTCCAGTGGTTGCGCTGAAGGCTTCCAAAGTAGCGGACACGTGGCTGTTATGAACGCCATTGCCAATGCTACTGGTGTGCGTATCACCACCTTGCCCGCAAGCCCAGACAAAGTTTTAGCAGGTCTTGAAGCTAAAGCTGCTGGTAAGCCTTATGAGCAAGAAAGATGGAACCTTGGTTGCAATCTTTATGAGCGTCTTGAGCAATTGCAACAAGAACACGCAAAGAAATAAGTTTATTAAGAACTTAGCTCATAATACAGCGTAAGCTGATTGTGATATACTTTATACTAAAGGTCTGTGGCGGTTTTTCCGCCGCAGACCAAAGAAAAATATAAAAGGAGAGCCACAGAGAGGAATATACATACACATATTACTATTGTTTTTTTGAGAGTGAACATTTGAAAAATTTTTTGGAGGATTTGAAATGAATAAAGTTATTGCTGCTTTAGCTGTGCTCGCCAGCGTAATCTGTTCTGGTCAAGCCATGGCTGCTGAATACAAGAAAATGACCATCCGTGCTGCTACAGCTAACACTGAAACAAGCTTGCACGCTTATGGTATTGAAAAATTTAAAGAAATCGTAGAAAAAGAGTCTGGCGGTGCTATCACTGTTCAAACTTTCTACGGTGGTTCTTTGGGTGACGAACAAGCCAACGTAAAACAATTACGTAACGGTGAATTACAATTAGCTGTTTTAGCTACTGGTAACCTTACACCTTTTGCTCCTTCTGCTGGTATTTTTTACCTCCCTTACATCTTCCCCTCCATGGAAGACGCTATCCAGCTTTTGAGCGACGAAGCTTACATCACCAAACTTGGTGACGCCATTGCTAAAGAAAGCGCCACTCGTCCTCTTTCTTGGTTGATCGGTGGTTATGCTATCATCACCAACTCCAAAAAGCCCATTGAGAAGCTTGAAGACATTCAAGGTTTAAAAATCCGCGTTCCTGCTGTGGAATTGCAACTTGCGTACTTTAAGTCTTGGGGCGTAGAAGCTCACCCCCTTGCTTGGACTGAAACCTTCAACGGCTTACAACAAGGCGTTGTGGACGGTCAAGAAAACCCAAGCTCTGTTGTACGTGACCAAAAGTTCTGGGAAGTGCAAAAGTACGGCGCTCAGTTGAACTACCGTCAATTCACCGCTCCTATGCTCTTCAGCGATCGTTGGCTCAGAAAGCTTGATCCTGCTAGCAAAGCTCTTGTAGTTAAAGCTGCTCAAGAAGCTGCTAAAGCTGAATGGGAATGGATGATTGCACAAGATGCTATCTTCACCAAAGAATTAGTTGATAACGGTATGGTTATCACTAAAGTAACTGACGAACCTAAGTGGATGGAAGCTTCCAAAGCTATTTGGGCTGACTTCTACGACAAAATCGGCGGCAAGCCATTAGTTGATGCAGCTGTAAAAATTATGGAATCCAAGTAATTTTTATAGAGGTGGCGCTGTGTTATACGGCGCCACCGCCTAGAAAACAATCCTTGATTGATTTTCTACTAAGTTTTTTTGCTACAAAGTTTAGGCGGATACACCAGAGTTTGTAGCTGAATGAAAATCTTTACAATGGCATAACAACTTTTGATGGAGGTTTTGCTGGTGTCATCTGTTATTAAAAAATTTTACGAAAACTTTGAAGAATATTTGGCTGCATTCTTTGTGCTGGTTATGATTCTTTGTCTTTTGCTTCAAGTTATTGTGCGTGTTACCATGGGCTCATCCATTGCATGGACAGAGGAACTTTCACGTTATACTTTTATTTGGGCTGTATATTTAGGTGCCTCTATGGGCATCAAACACGGTGCGCAAATTCGCATTACAGCGCAATTCTTAAAAATGCCTGTTAAAGGTCGTATTTTCTTTTATATTTTGGCTGATATTATCAGCGTTATTGGCTGCGTATTTATTGCCACTGAAGGCTTAACCTTTATTTATGAAAATATGGATTATCCTGAAATCTCTCCTACATTACACGTTGCAAAGCATTGGATTGAATTTATTATTCCCACTAGTTTCTTAATGATTGCTTGGCGTACTGTGGAAAAATATATACTTGTTAAAAAGCGTAACGGCTCCTTAGCTGACTTTGTACGCTACGAAGAGGAGGCGTAAGATGAGTCCTATTGAATTATGTCTTATAGCCCTAGCGCTATTTTTGTTCATTGGTGTGCCTATTTTTATGTCACTTATCTTGGCATCTGCCGTGGCTTTGCTTACCGGCGATATGCTTCCCCTTTCCTTAATACACAACTCTTTATACGACGGTGTTAACCTCTTCCCTCTTTTGGCTATTCCTTGCTTCGTTGTGGCAGGTACGCTGATGGAATACGGGAACATAACGTCGCAGATTATTGAGGTTGCCAAACAGCTAGTAGGGCGAACCTACGGCGGTCTTGGTATCACCACTGTTTTGGCTTGTACCTTCTTTGCCGCCATTTCTGGTTCTGGTCCAGGTACTGTGGCAGCTGTTGGTACTTTGCTTATTCCCGCCATGGTGCGCAGTGGATATTCCAAAGACTATGCGGCAGGCGTTACCTCTTCAGGTGGTACCATCGGTGTTTTGATTCCACCATCAAACCCCATGATTATTTATGCCATTTTGAGTAACGTCTCTGTAACAGCCATGTTTACAGCCGGCTTTATCCCTGGCTTTATCGTAGCTTTTACCATGATTGGTACCGCGTATTTCTTGGCAAAGAGAAAAGGCTTCCAAGGCGATCCTGACACCCCACCTTTCAGCTTCGGTGGCTTCTTAACAGCGTGTCGTAAATCTTTCTTTGCTTTGGCAACTCCTTTCATCATCTTGGGCTCCATCTACTCTGGCTATGCTACACCTGTTGAAGCTTCCATCGTAGGTATTGTTTGGGCTGTTTTTGTAGGTGTGGTTATTAACCGCTCTTTAAAGCTTCCTCATATGTATAGGGCCCTTGTAGAAGGCGCCATGACTTGTGGTGTTATTATTCTCATCGTAGGTGCTTCTTCCTTGTTTGGTAAAATATTGACATACGCTCAAGCTCCTCAGCTCTTTGCTGAAGCTGTTATGTCCATTTCTACCAACCCACAAATAGTTCTCCTCATGATTATTGCTGTACTGTATTTCCTTGGTATGTTCATGGAAACACTGTCCACCATCATCATCTTGGTTCCTGTTCTCTTACCTATGATCACCAAACTTGGCATCGATCCCATTCACTTTGGTATCATTCTTGTGGTAACCAACAACGTCGCCATGCTGACACCGCCGCTAGGGGTTAACCTCTTCGTGTCGTCGAGAATTGCGGGCATTTCTGTGGAACGTATCTCCGTTTCCGTTGTGCCGTATCTCGTGGCGCTCACAGCGTGTATCTTGTTGTTCACCTTTGTGCCTTCCATCGTTACTTTCTTGCCAGAGATGCTTAGCGCAGGTAAGTAAGGACGCTTATTGTGTTCATAGCCTACGGTATAATGCCGTAGGCTTTTTATAAATACGTATATGTTTGCGTACTGTTATTAACTATATAAAGATGTTTCGGAGGAAACCATGCGTGTAGGTTTTGTAGGTTTAGGTATGATGGGTAATGCTATGGCTAACAACCTTATCAAGGGTGGTCATGAAGTTGCTGGTTATGATATTAGCGAGCAAGCTCTTGCTAAGTTGAAAGAAAATGGCGGTACTCCTACCAAGAGCTTGGCTGAAGTAGCAAAAGACGCTGATGTTGTTTTCACCATGCTTCCTAACAGCTCCTTTGTAGAAAATGCTGTTTGCGGTCCTGACGGTCTTGGTAGCCACATGAAGCCTGGCTCTATCTTAGTTGATTGCAGCACCATTTTGCCCGAAACTACCGTTAGAGTTGGTAAATGGTTAAAAGAAAAAGGTATCCGTTGCGCTGACGCTCCTGTAGGTCGTACCTCTGCTGACGCTATCACCGGTACTCTTATTTTCATGGTTGGCGCCAATAAAGAAGATTATGACTTCATCTATCCTTGCCTTGATTGCATGGGTGAAATCATCCTTCATTGCGGTCCTCTCGGCACTGGTATTGGTGCAAAAATCATCAACAACTACATGAGCTGCACCTTGAACGTGCTCACCGCTGAATCTTTAGCTCTTGGTGACAGCCTCGGTCTTAACCGCGACACCTTGCTTGAAGTATTACGCGGTACTCCTGCCGGTCGTGGTCACATCAACACCACATACCCAGCCAAAGTATTCAAGGGCGACATCAGCCCTGCTTTCATGCTTGAACTTGCTGCTAAAGACGTGGGTCTTGCCATGGAAGTTGCCGCACAACAAAAAGTGCCTTTCTTCACTGGCGCTGGTGCTCGTCAAGCTTATACTTTGGCTAAGAACCAAGGCTTTGGTCGTGAAGACTGGACAGCCATGCTTCCTGCCATTAAGCGCATGAGCAACTTAGAAACCACTTGTGTTGTAAACAAAGATAAAAAAGTATTCGGCACCGACTAATTTTTAGTCTGCCTTACTGATAGAATGAGAGGAAGTTTCGGCTTCCTCTTTTTTTTAACTTTATAAAAAATGACTTAGCGTGATATAGTATTTTCAATTAAAATTACTATATAATGTATTTACACTTGTTTTTGTGGTACATTCTTTAAAGCTTTTCAACGAGAAATTGAGCTTAAGGCGTTGGGGATGATGGGTTATAGTTGTAGGTATCATATGTCCTGTCTATAGCAGTATCATTTCTCTCATATTTGTTGTTATCTTCAGTTTCTTTTCTTTCGTCTTTCTTTTCGTCCTTTTCGTCCTCTTCGTCATCACCAGAAACAGCGTCAGCTATGCCTCCGGCAGCTTCACCTACAAGGACTATTGGTAAAGTAACGACATCATAAGCAGCGCCGACTACAGCACAGCCAGAAAGAAAAAAGCTGAAAAGCATAAGGGCAAAAAAATTGATATGTGAATGCTTCATATGGTATGTCCTTAAAGAAAGCTTTTTAAGCTACAGGGTAGCGCCCACAGCAAAAATCACCCTCAGGGCAGAGTTTTGTTTTTTCGCAGGGCGCGCCAGCCTTGGCAAAAACTTGCGGCAAAATATCTTGGCACATGGTGAGCATTTCTTGTGCCACATAGCGAATTTCCCATTGCGCTCTAGTACAACAGCGATGCGAAAAGAAGTTGAGTAAAGTACGACAATTCATACTCACCACAATGCGCGTTTCTGCCGCTTGAGGAAGCACAAAGCGAGCGTCCTCGTTGGCCTTGCTTTGGTGTCCGCTGGCACAAAGAAGAGCGTGAATGTCGGCATAGGCAGAGCCTACTTCTGCCATAAATGCTTCAAAGCGCTCCAAGGCTTGGGGATTTTTGGCAATGGCAGGGGGAATAATATAATTACAATCGGCGCCGTTCACATAGCGTTGACTTTGTTGTGAATAAGAAGCTATGCGATGACGTACCAATTGATGGGAGAGGGCGCGGGAAATGCCGTCAATGGCGAAGGTAAAACTCACATGTTCAATGGGACTGGCATGCCCTGATGCCACAATTTTTTCTATGAGCGCACTTTGCTTTTCTGCGTCTATGGAATTTTCACTATCATCATGTATAAGGTCGTCCCAAATATCACCCACAAAGCCAGAATAATAACATTGGCGACAGGCGGCATAAATAACAGAAAGAGGATTTGGGGTATGACTGAGTAATTGCACTCTTGCCGTAACTGCGGGCATGATATTCTCCTGACGCTTCACTATGAGCGCGTTTTATAAAAACTAATTCAACAACATTTTCATATGAGCGTAAGCTTTACTGGTAGCCATGCGCCCGCGAGATGTGCGCTTTAAAAAACCGCATTGGATGAGGTAAGGCTCATAAATATCTTCAACAGTGCGTACTTCTTCGGAACAAGCTACAGCAAGGGTTTTAATGCCTACAGGGCCGCCTTCATAGACCTTAATGAGCACTTCCAAAAGCTTTCTGTCCATTTGGTCAAGGCCGTGCTTGTCCACGTCCATACGCTCCATAGCAGACGCGGCTTGCGGCGCTGTGATGCAAGTTTCGCCTTGCATAAGAGCAAAGTCACGCACGCGGCGTAAAAGCCTGTTGGCAATGCGCGGCGTTCCGCGTGAACGACTTCCTATCTCCAAAGCCCCTGAGCTGTCAATGGCGATGTTAAGGATTTTGGCTGTACGCTGTACGATGCGCGCCAGTTCTTCGGGAGTGTAAAATTCAAGACGAGTGACAATGCCAAAACGGTCACGCAAGGGAGAAGAAAGCATACCCATACGCGTAGTTGCACCTACGAGGGTGAAAGGTTCAAGGTCAATTTTTACCGTGCGAGCGGCAGGGCCTTGACCGATAATAAGGTCTAGCTTGAAATCTTCCATAGCAGGATAAAGCACTTCTTCTACAGTGATGGGCATACGGTGAATTTCATCCACAAAAAGAATGTCGTGCCGTGAAAGATTGGTGAGGATAGCGGCAAGATCGCCGCTACGCTCCAGCACAGGGCCAGAGGTGCAAACAATATTAACGCCCATCTCTGCGGCAATGATTTGGGAAAGAGTGGTTTTGCCAAGCCCTGGATTACCACAAAAAAGCGTGTGGTCTAAGGCTTTGTTACGCTCTTTGGCAGCGCCAATATAAATACGCATATTGGCGCGAAGCTCTTCTTGTCCGATAAAATCGTCCAAGGAGCGAGGGCGGACGGATTCGTCAGCGGTGGGTGCAGGGCTGGCATGCATAACAGAAGAAGATGGCGCTTGCGTCATTATTATGCTCCTGCTTTTGCCAAGGCTTTAAGGGTAGCGCGTAGAGCACCAGACACGTCTAAATCTGGCTCTTCTGAAAGAACTTTCTTGGCAATGGGGCTTGCTTCTTCTTCACTGTAGCCCAAATTACTCAAGCCGTCTAAAACGTCGCGTAAAATGGTGCCCGTGGAAGGTGTGGCGCCAGAAATGACGGGGGCGGCGTCTACTTTGAGCTTATATTTCAGCTCAAGGAAAATATGCTGTCCTGTTTTTTTGCCAATGCCAGAAACGCGGGTAAGAGCAACCATATCGTCTTCAAAAACCATACGGCGTAAATCGTCGGGTCTGTATAGTGAGAGAATGGCTAAAGCGGTGCGCGCGCCAACCTTGGAAATACTCACGAGAATTTCAAAGGTTTGGCGCTCGTCCCATGTTTCAAAACCAAAAAGTTCTTGGGCATCTTCTCGTACTTGAAATGAGGTATAAAATGTGACGAACTCCCCTTTACTAGGCAAATGACTCAGAGTGTGGTTGGGTAATGCCACAGCATAACCGACGCCGCTGTCGGTGATGATAAGACAATTACTGCCCCAAAGTTCGCCAATTCTTCCTTCAATACGCGCTATCATGCTTTGTATCCTTTAGTTTTTGCTTGTGTTAGCCACCAATGGAAACCATTTTCTTTTGTGCCACAGCATTGGCTTTTTTGGCTTTAAGCAAAGCTTCCCCAAGGGGCTTGTCCAAAATGGCTTGCTGAAAGACTTCACAGATTTTTTCTTCTAAGCATTGCTGTCTTGAGCCTTCTTCTTGGCAAAGATTCTCATCGCGCAAAAGAGCACGTAAATCATGCTCAGTGTCAGCAAAAAGACAGGTGCGCAGCTGTCCGTCAGAAGTAACACGCAAGCGGTTACAAGAATGACAAAAATGGTTGGATAAGGCAGAAATAATACCAAGACGCCCTTGCCCATCCTTAATGGAGTACATGCGCGCTGGGCCTTGATGCTGACTATTTTCTATGGATTCTTGCGAACGCGGAGAATTGTCTGCGCGTTCTTTGGGAGTGCGTTTGGAAAAATCTATGGGCTCTAAAGTGGCAAAGCGTTTTGCTTGTTGCAAAATATCTTCCGCCGGCAAATAAAGATTTTCTGACCACGAGGTGTCAGACCCCATAGGCATAAATTCAATAAAGCGCACGTCCACACGGTGCTGAGTAGCAAAGGCTACAAATTTTTCCATTTCCACATCACTGACGCCGCGCATGGCTACAGCATTGATTTTGACGCGGATATTGGCTTCAAGAAGAGCATGTATGGTGAGTAGCACTTCTTCAAGCATATCCTTGCCCGTAATGCGCATAAAGGTTTCCTTGTCGAAAGAATCCAAGGAAATATTTATGGCGCGAATGCCAAGTTCTTTGAGCTTAGGCACATGGGGACGAACCAAGGTGGCATTGGTGGTGATGCGTAAATCTACTTGGGGAAATTGTTCGCGCAACTGCTCCACAAAATCCATAAAGCCACGGCGCACAAAGGGTTCCCCCCCTGTGAGCCGAAGTTTTTGAATACCCATGCGCAAAGATGCCGCCACAACGGTCAGCATCTCTTCATAGCGCAAAATGGCATTGTGAGGGATGAAATTATCTTCAACGCCGCTGCGACAGTAACTACATCGAAAATTGCAATGATCTGTTACTGAAAGGCGTAGATAACGCGCCACGCGGCCATAATCATCCGAAAGCACAGTTTTAGTCACGTTCGTATCCGGGAAGTAAAATGGAAGAATCGCCAGATTGACCTTGTCCTTTAGGACAATTCTTTTGCAAGTAACAGATTTCGCAAGCGCCTTTAAAAGGATAATGTGTCACCACAGCAAAGCGGCGGGAAAGGGTTGGGCCTTCTTCTTTGTAGGGCATGCCAAGCTCTTCTAAGGCGGCGCGAAGGGTGTCTGTGGGGCGCGGAGCAGGGGCACAGCCAGCGCTTTCCACATCGGGTAAAAGGTTGTGAACAGCGGCCATACACAAAGTTTGGGCAAGGGCATTGTCAGAATACGCAGCAGAAGGAGAATCAGCCCAAGATTGGTCAATGCTTTCTTCTACGGATTCAGGCAACCATGTAACTAAATATTTTACTTTGCCTGTGTCCACTGTATACACTTGAAGTTCTTCTCTCCACGCTTCCCAAAGGTTCATAAAGCGTTCAAACATTTGTCCGCCAATGCGAGTTTCTTGGCTGTTGCGCATAATGAGTTCTAAATCGAAGTAAGGCTCAGCAGATATTTTTTCTAAGGTGTAGTTGTTCATGTTTTTTCCTAAAAAATTTTCAAAAAGATTGTCTATTTTCTAAAAGCGGTTATATCTAGGCAAGAGAAACACGAATGAAAGGCATGCTTGACATGGCGTTCTCTTGACAAAGAAGATGGGCTTTTTTGTCCCCTCTTTTTGGCGTATATAACCTTGTACGTCAAGAAAAGATGGGCGACTATACCCATCAAATACTATAAACACAAGAATAAGACTTGATTAAAAGTTCACTCTTTCGTATTTCCCATGAGGAGGTAATGTATGGTCACACGAGAAGATGTGTATTCCATAGAGGCTAGGATAAATCCGCGCGTACAAATGTTATATATAACTCCTCCTTATACTTCGCATTTGGATGATGCACGCTTGCTTTCTGCCGATTCTGCTGAAGCCACGCAGAAAACACTTGCCCGAAAAGAAGAGCTTTTGGCAAGCATGCGGCAGAACTCCCCTTTTATACTAGGTATTTCTGTGCCTGAGCGTGACACAGGACATATTATTGCAACGCACGCATAATTCAGTAAGGATAGTACATGAGTCATGATAAACTTTTTCCCACACGTATTCGCTATGAGTATCAAGAAGAGCCTGGCACAAAATTGCAGGCGGCGCATGGTGTTTGGGGTGGTGTAAACCCTCATGGGGAAATTGAGTTAAACTTTTATACAGAAAGTGATAAAATGCCTCTTTTTTCAGAGCGTGAAGTGGAGCCAGACGGAACCCTTGGCCCTGAACTTATGCCCGATGATGAGGATATTCGACATATTACGCGCACCATTCATACAAAGCTTTTACTCAATCCTCGTTCTGCCTATGCTGTTTTTGAATGGCTGGCAGAAAAGCTGGAAAGTTTAGAAGTGGATGAAACACATCTTTTTATGGATGATGACACAGGGACAGAGCAATAAATGCAACAAACTTTTCATATTATGACTTTTGGCTGCCAAATGAATTTTAACGATTCTCTTTGGCTAGAGCGTGCCTTAGAACAGCGTGGTTTTGTAAAAACAGCCTTACAAGAAGCTACGGTAGTTATTGTGAATACGTGTTCGGTGCGTGAAAAGCCTGAGCAAAAAGTATACAATACCTTACGCAAAATTTACCAAGAAACACGGCAAACCCAAGGGGCTTTTGCTGTAGTGGCTGGCTGTGTGGCGCAGCAAATAGGTTCGGGCTTTTTTGAAAAGTTTCCGCAGGTACGCCTTGTGACCGGCGGTGACGGCATGAAGGATATACCTTCTAGCATTGAAAAACTTTTTGCCGAGCCGCAATTAAAAATTTCCTTGGTAGATTTTTCTGAAACATATCCTGAGCGTGACGCCGCTTTACAAGGCGGTAAGGTTTCCCCTGTATCCTATGTGAATATTATGCAAGGCTGTGATAATTATTGCGCCTATTGTATTGTCCCCTATACACGCGGGCCGCAAAAATCACGCGCCGCCACTGCTGTGGTGCAAGAATGCCGAGAGCTTGTGGCGCAAGGCGCAAGGGAAATCTGCTTACTGGGGCAAAATGTCAATTCTTATGGGCAAGACAGTGTGGGTGACGGCACTACTTTTGCGCAATTACTCTATGCTTTGGCGGCCTTACCAGGTCTTGAACGTTTGCGCTTTATGACGCCGCATCCTAAAGATTTTTCTCCCGATGTTATTCAGGCTTTTAGCGAGCTGGAAAACTTATGCCCACATGTGCATTTGCCTTTGCAAGCCGGTTCCGATGCTGTGCTTGAAAATATGGGGCGTAAGTATACGCGTGAGCGTTTTCTCTATCTTGTGGACGAGTTGCGTAAGGTGCGCCCAGATATGAGCTTTTCTTCTGATATTATTGTGGGCTTCCCTGGTGAAAGCGAAAAGGACTTTTTAGAAACACTTGATATGATGGAAAAAGTCAATTTTAGAGCCTCTTTTTCTTTTTGCTATTCTGACAGACCGGGAACCAAGGCAACACAGCTTCCTGTAAAGGTTGCCGCAGAAATTATGTCTGAACGCTTACAAAGATTGCAAGAAAAACAAGATATGTTGACGGAAGCGTGGCTTCAAACGCGCGTTGGAGAAAACACCACGTTATTATTGGAAGATGTGAGCAAGAAATCAGAAAGCACAGAAGGGCATGTCTTTTGGCAAGGGCGTGATCCTCATGGTGTGACAGTGAATGTTTCTTTGCCACAAGGGCTTGGCAAGAGCGGACTTTTGCTCCCTGTAAAGATTATAACAGCCAAAAGGCATACGCTTGTTGGCGAACAGGTAGGTCAAGCATGGTAACTATGCGAGTTGTGGGCTTGAGTGTAGACGGCACAGTCAAAACCCCTATTCTTTTATTACAAGAAGAAGGGGGCGAGAGAGTTTTGCCCATTTGGATTGGCTCTATGGAAGCCATGAATACTTCTCTTGCCTTGAGTGGACAAAATATACCACGCCCTTTAACACACGATATTCTTTTGCGTATGGTGAGTATTTTGGGTGGTAGTATTGAATCGGTGGAAATTATGAACTTTGACAAGGGCACATTTTACGCTGACCTTGTGGTACGTCAAGGAGCGCAAACGCATAGAGTGGACTGTCGCCCTTCTGACGGCATTACTTTAGCTCTAAAGCTAAATATTCCCATTTATGTACACCCTGAGGTGCTTGAAAGCGCTGTTGACGCTGAACAAAAGCAAGACGCGGCTTCTTTTCAGACACAAAAAGCAGAAGATTTTATAGAAAAAACCCTTACTGAACAAAAAAATCTGGCGCAAGAAAAAACGGAAGCCGCGAAACCGCGCCCGCGTGTGAAGCACATTACTATTACGCCACAGCCTAAAGCTCATGTGAAAACCTTGATTGTGCCTTCTACCTTGCAAGAAGGGGATAAAGATTTAGAGAAATTATTGCGTAGTTTAGAGCCGCCCTCTTCAAAACCCATGTAAAAACGTATGTGGCTATTGCTGATTATAGGCAATAGCCTTTTTTTTACTCCAAAAAGTGTTTTTACTCTAAAGAAAAGCGCATATACGGCGATATAAAAGGTATTGGTCAAAGAATATGCAAATGGCTTTGTTTGAGAACTTTAGGATGATGGGGCAGCCATGCAAACGTATGAAATGTTTCAAGAGATTCATGAACTTATTCTTCAAGGAAAATCTGAACAAGCTTTACACATGCTTATGCAAATGCAAGCAGAGCAAATCTCTTTGCACGACAGAATAAACATACTTAGCGCTCGTATTCAAGAGTTTGAAAATATTCTTCAGCCATCAAAATATTTACATTCTGATAATAATCTTTATTGGTTACAAACAGAATCCATAAACCAAGGACCTTTTTGCCCCCACTGCTACGAGGGGGATGGTACACTTTTTCGCTTGCGTATAAGGGATGATTCCCTATACTGTGAATACTGCTCGGCTGTATATAATCATGCACAAGTGGTGGGAGCAGGTGTAAGGCTCGCGAAAATGCGCACGGCAAATAAAATTCCATTTGCCTTAAGAACATAATAAAGGGTACCTATGGATTCATCCTCCCAAGGCTCTAAGCCTTTGTCTGCATCTTCTGCAGAGGGTGCATCGCCTCGTCCTTTGGGTGGGGTGTTCTCTGCGCACGCGCAATATCCTAGCGCTGATTATACCGAAGTTCTTTCTTCTTCCAGAAGCCCGCAAGAAGTGGCGCCTTTAGTGACGCCTCCCGCCACCAAACAACAAAAATCTCAAGCCACCATTATTCGAACAAAATCCCCTCAAAGACAGCCTAAACACGCCATAAACTCTGCCGTACTGCTGGTGGACGCAGAAAATAATGCACGTATGGACAAAAAGGCTTTGCGTGATGCCGGAATTAAACATGTACAGGTGCTCACGTCAGGACTTTTAGCGGCTCGGTATTTGTCTTTAAAAAAAGATGATGAAGACGACGTGTCCACAGCGGATATTATTTTTTGCCATCCGCGTCTTGAAGATATGTCTGCCTTGCAGTGGTTGGAGCTTATCCGTTTGCATCCGCGTCTTTCGCTTATTCCTGTGGTTGCCATTGTGGGCTGTACAGAAGAAGCGCAATTATTAGGACATGTGGCGGGCGGTTTTGATGATATTCTTATGCGCCCCTATACGTCGCAAGAAGTACACAGCATACTTGATATGATTAAAGAAGTGTATATGCCGGCTCTGCGCAGTAAGGTGCAAGTGGATGAAGCCAAATTCACCGCCTTGCTCACTCAGTTAGAAAGCTATCAAGGGGAAGGGGCTAAGGCTGAGATGAATTTTCGTGAGGGCTTGCGTCATATAAAAGAGAAATCTTGGGATATGGCTATTCAGGTGCTCAGACGCGCTTTATATCATAAAGATGTGAAGGGCGAGGCAGAATACGCTTTGGCTGTGGCGTGGAATGGTAAGGGGAATCTTAAAAAGCAAACTTATT
This sequence comes from uncultured Desulfovibrionaceae bacterium, assembly GCA_964369335.1. Lineage (GTDB taxonomy): Bacteria > Desulfobacterota > Desulfovibrionia > Desulfovibrionales > Desulfovibrionaceae > CAYJAD01. The sequence goes on from CAYJFR010000018.1 coordinate 16,915, forward strand.
ATTTGAGCGAAGCTTGTGTGACCTTTGTGCGTACGCAAAAGTGGGCAAGGGCAAAGCTTTCCTATGCACAGCTTTTGCGCGTATTTCCTACGGCGGAAAATCCCTTTATCCGCATGGCAGAAAATCATGTGCGGGCGCAACAATATCGAGACGCCGCGGGAACCTTGGTATTGGGTTTAGGGCTTGGTAATGCTCAAGATGTGGTGGCACGTATGGCAAAAGCCTGCTTATACACAGAAAACCCTCCTTTTACCTTAAGTCAAATACAGAAAAATTTTACCGCGGAAGAGCTTTTGCCCCTTGTAAGGGCTTTACCTGCGGCTTTGGAAAAGCTCATGCAAGAGCATGCGGCAACTATGCAATTACGCCGTCAAGAGCATGCGGCTTTGCAAGAAGAAGCGCGGGCCTTGGCGGCAAAAGAGCGCGTTGCTTATACGCCAGGTGTATATTCCAATGCTGATAAGCAGAATTTCGACGCTTCTGCTGAAAATTCTGCTCACACGTCTGCTAACACATCTGTCAATAGCTTTGGTGGTAAAGCTAAACAGAACGGCAAACACGCTAAAAACGCTTCTTTTTTTGATGAAGAAACGGACGCCAAACAGCCAGCCATTAGCCCCCTTGGGGAGGAAGATATGGAAACAGGCTTATTTTCAAGTTTCCCACGCCTTAACGAAATGGCCACCGTTGTGAAAGTTACATGGCGGCTTATGAAAGGCAAATAGCCATTTTATGGCTTTATAGCTATACAATATCTGTCTAACCCTGCTAAATCCTGTCCCGTTTCTACACTTTCCCACTGCCCATAGGCTGAAAATAATTCTCGAACAGCCTTTCCTTGTGTGTTGCCATGCTCTACAATACACAGTCCTTGAGGGCGCAGAATATGCCATGCTTGCTCTGCCAGCGCTTTAAGATGCGCCAAGCCATGCGGGTCTTCTTGTGTCTTTGCTGAAGGAATAACAGGCACTAGGGCGGTCTTTGGTTCAAATTCGCGCACATTTTTTTCTAAGGAAGTGAATTCCTCTTGGCTGACATAGGGCGGATTGCTTATGAGCACATGCAGGGAATTATGGGCAAAGGGCAAGGCGTACAATGTGCTTTGTAAAGCTTGTATACGCGAGTCCACACCTAAAGCTTGTGCATTGTGTTGGGCTACGGCTAAAGCTTGAGGGCTTATGTCCAGCATAAAGCCTTGAGCATAGGGAATTTCTGCCGCAAAAGTACAGGCAAGGCAGCCCGAACCTGTGCCTATATCGGCAAAAAGTAAGGTGTCATTTTCCAAGGTATATTGCGGAATTTTTCTGGAAAGATGCATAACAGCCTCAAGCACATCTTCGCTTTCAGGGCGCGGAATGAGTGTGGCTTCATTGACCATAAAGTCACGCCCAAAAAATTCCTTCTTTTGTAAAATATACGCCAGTGGTTCTCCTAAGGCATGTCTTTGCGCCAAAAGATAGACCTTTTGCCATTGTTCTTGGCTTATACTTTGCTGACCTTGGGCAATAAGAAATATTTTATCTACTTGCAAGACGTACATCATAAGCACTTGTGCCACTAAGATGGGGGCGTCACTGTTATGTGTGCGCAAAAAAGTGCTCAATTCTTGTAGGGCTTGTCGTAAGGATGAAGGGGCGTGTTGTGTGCTCATGCTGGCATGCTAGAAGAAAAATACTTTTTTGTGAATGGCTTTTTCTTAGCTTTTTATTTTTTAAGGTATGTCTCTAGGCAGTGTCGTCAAGTTATGATTTTTTGTGTTATAACGTGCTTTAGCGGAAGATTATGCTTCCATAGTATTCAGAAGATAAAAAATATATGGCCCGTGAAAAAAACCACGAGCCATATAAAATATTACTTCATAGTGTATGAGATAGGTACTTGAACATTGAGTGTTGTTTTTACACCAACACTTTTACCCACAAGAACGCCACTCAAGCTTTCTGTAGCTTTTTTCAAGACTGAATTTCCGCCCCCTGTCACTTTGGCAGAGGTGATAACACCTTGTCCATTAATAACCACATGCAAACGGATAACCCCTTGAATACCTCGTTTCATGGCTTGGCGTGGGTATTTCTTATGTTTTTCAATAAGTCCCACCAAAATGCCTAAAGCCATTTTTTCATCACTCAGCTTTTGCGCCGCAAGGGCTGCACTGTTGTCCACAGGAGCTTCCACTGGAGCCACAACCTTAGGCACAACCTTGGGCTTTACCTTAGGCTTGGGCCTAGGCTTGGGCGGTGGCGGAGGCGGCGGTGGAGGGGGAGGCGGCGGCTCCGGCTTGGGTTTAGGTTTTATTTCTGGCGGCGGTGGAGGTGGCTCATAAATAACATGCTCCGATTCTTCCGCCAAGATTTTTTCCATTTTCTTGGGTTTAATAAATATTTCTTGCTCAATTTCTA
>CAYJFR010000019.1:0-6545 GCA_964369335.1 uncultured Desulfovibrionaceae bacterium
TCGTCTTTATGCTCTTCAGCATCTTCGTTTTCCGCAGAAAGAAGTTTTGACCGCTTTAGAAGTTCTTCCAGCTGAATGTCTGCACCAATGACGCCGCAAATGGCGTCTTTATCATCAGTAACAGCACAAGAAACAGTGATAACAAGCTTTCCTGTGAAGCTGGATTGATACACGTCCATCATATGCAATTTGCCCAACTTTACAGGCTCTTTAAACCATTCACGCTGTGAAAGGTCATAGCCTTTAGGCTGTGTGGCGTATATATTCTCAAAGGCAGGGTCAATGCTGGCAGAGCAGAGCAATTTTCCTTCTTTATCTGTAAGGTAGATATATTGGATAAAGTTATACTTGGTAACAAAATCCAATAAATGTTCTTCGGTGGTAGCAATATTCTCTAACAGATTAGGCTCTTGTGCCATTTTCAAAAGCACAGCAGAAGAAAGCTTACCTGCCACGCGCTTAATGGCGGCAAATTCTGATTCAAAGAGCTCTGGCATATGGGCTTGAACAAGAGCGAGCATTTCATCATGTGCAAAGGACGTATTGCGCCCTGTTTTTTCATATACAGCTAAAATATCATCATAAATCTTCCCTACAGAGGGGTGACGCTTATTAATTTTAGCATCGTCAGTGAGTTTGAGGGTGTTGTTAATCCAATAGGCAATACCAGCTCTTCCAGATTTGTCTGTAATAATGATAGGCACATCACGGGCAAGAATACGCTTGGTGTCGAAAATATTATAAATTTCTTCGCATTTGTCCAAACCGTCCACATGCACCCCTGCAGAGGTGGCGTTAAAGTCACGTCCCACAAAAGGATAGTTATGCGGAATGGCGTAGTTCAGCTCTTTTTCAAAATATTCGGCAATTTCGCTGATAACAGGCGTATTTGCCGCAGCGTCATCACCTGTAAGAGAAATATATTCCACCACTAAGGCTTCTAAAGGAGTATTACCTGTGCGCTCGCCAAAGCCTAAAAGCGTTCCGTTCACAGAACCACAGCCGGCAAGCCATGCAGAAACACCATTAACTAACACTTTGTGAAAATCATTGTGTCCGTGCCATTCAAGATATTCACCGGGAACGCCGGCTTCATCGGTGAAAGCGCGAACAATACGCTGTACAGAACGAGGCAGAGCGGCTCCGGGATAGGGAACGCCATAACCCATGGTGTCACAAAGACGAATTTTTACAGGCATGGAAGCTTCTTTGCCCAATTCCATAAGTTTTTGTGCCAAGGGGAGGCAAAAACCAAAAATATCTGCGCGTGTGATGTCTTCAAAGTGACAACGCGGCACTATGCCCCATTCTAAGGCTTGGCGCGCCATATTAACATACATATCCATAGCTTGCTGGCGCGTTTTTCCAAGTTTCATAAAAATATGATAGTCAGAAACGCTGGTGAGCATACCTACTTCATCAAATTCCATGTCGCGAGCAAGCTTGAGGTCGTCTTTATGGGCGCGAATCCACGCGGTGATACGCGGGAAACGATAACCTCTAGAGCGACACACTTCCATAGCCTTTCTGTCTTTGGCAGAATAAATGAAGAACTCAGAAGCTTGAATAAGACCGCTCTTTCCGCCTAATTTATGTAATAAATCGAAAATTTTTGCGATTTGTTTGACAGTATAGGGAGGACGAGCTTGTTGTCCGTCACGAAATGTAGTGTCAGTAATGTAAAATTTTTCGGCAGGGCGGGGGCTTAGGACTAAGCCGTCAAAAGGTGTTCGGCAAATAGAGCTATAAGGAAAAAGGTCACGATGCAACTGTGGTTTTGAAGGTTCGTCAAGCTGCATGGGCCGTTGACTTTGTTTAGGGTATATGAGAGCCATGAATAAAACACTCCTTTCAATAGGTCTATGCCGTTGAAATGTTAAACTTTTATACACATAATGCGTTTAGACTAGCAACACCAACATACTTTTCCCTGCCGTAGATGGGTAAAAATATGTAGAATCTGAGAAAGTAGCACCATTGCTTTTTTTTTTCAACACTAGGATTTTCAAGGCTCTTGCTTCTCCGCTGAAAAAAAGTGTTGGTACACACTTATGTCAAAAAATAAAATATATGTTTTGTCTTACAAAAGACTTGATTTTGTCAAAGAATGTTATATTAGTCATTTTACGGGTGTAATTTGTATTTTTTGGGATTTTTTTATGCTTTTTTGCGACAAACTGATTTTTTGTTGTTATAGGGGAAGAGTTTTTTCACTTGTTGCAAAAAAAAAAGTGTGCTAGTGCTCGAAAGACCAAAACATAGATTTTGATTACTTTTAATCTATTAGGAGAACCATATGTTTCATGAACAGCTTTTTAGCGTGAAAAACAAAACTGCCCTCATCACTGGGGGAAATTCTGGTATTGGTGAAGCCATGGCTAAAGCCTTGGGTCTTGGCGGTGCACAAGTTATTCTTGCCGCACGCCGTCAAGACGCTTTAGACGCCTCTGTTGCTGCTATGAAAGCAGAAGGCATCACAGCTCATGCTGTGTCTGCTGATCTTTCCTCTGCGGAAGGCGTGTATGCGTTGGCAGAAAAAGCCCAAGCCATTGCAGATGTAGATATTATCATCAATGCTGCCGGAGTTAATCTGCGCCAACCTTTTGGTGAAATCACAGCTGAAGCATGGAATACACAAATTGCGCTACATTTGAGCGCACCTTTTTATTTGACTCAAAAAATAGCTCCTAATATGGCTAAAAGAAATTGGGGAAGAATTATCAACATTGCTTCCTTGCAATCCTACCGCGCTTTTGCCAACAGTGCTCCTTACGGCGCAGGCAAGGGCGGCGTAGTGCAACTTACCCGCGCCATTGCGCAAGAATGGTCTTCTAAGGGCATTACTTGTAACGCTGTAGGCCCTGGCTTTTTCCCCACACCTTTAACAGCACCTGTATATGAAAACCCTGAATTGTTGCAACACAATGCTAATATGACATGCATGGGCAGAAATGGCGAACTCACAGACCTTTACGGCTTGACAGTTTTCCTTGCCAGTGATGCTTCTTCCTATATCACTGGTCAAACCATCATGATTGACGGCGGATTTACAGCAAAATAAGCTGTTTCTGCAAGGTTGGGTGCCATGGTTTTTCCGTGGCATCATAATAACAATATATCACCGTAAAAATACGCTGCCCAAATGAAGAGAAATTCTAGGCAATAGTTTATTTTTACTTGCTTTTTTAGGAGCTATTATGAAGGCCTTAGTTTATACCGCCCCCCACCAAATGACTTACCAAGACTATAAAGACCCTACCTTAGTTGACGGTGAAGTGATTATCAAAGTTCACGCAGTGGGCATTTGCGGTTCTGATATGCACGCTTTCCACGGTCACGATCCAAGACGCCTACCTGGGCTTATTATGGGTCACGAGCTTGCCGGTGAGATTGTAGAAAGTGGTTCTCCTTTGTACAAAAAAGGGGACAGAGTTACTATCAATCCCATTATCACCTGCGGTCACTGTGAATATTGCTTGCAAGGTCGTGACAACCTTTGCAGCAACAGAACCATGGTCGGTATGCAAAGAGAAGGCGCGTATGCTGAATATATGAGCATTCCTGCCCAATGTGTTATTCCTTTAGGTGACAAAATTTCCTATCGTGACGCTACCATCACTGAGCCTGCCGCCAACGCTGTACACGCTCTTGGCATGGTTGCTCGTGCATTGCACCGCCCCATAGCAGAAGCAAAATCCCTCGTTGTGGGCGGCGGCGCCATCGGTTTATTGTTTGCTTTGCTTATGAAGCATTACGGTTGCCGTAACATCACCATGGCTGAAACCAACGATTTGCGTCGTGATATGTTGTCACAATATATAGATTGTGATTTTGTGAACCCGCTCAAAGAAAATGTAGAAGAAAACAGCTTTGATTTTGCTGTAGACGCAGTAGGCATGGCACCCACCAGAAACCTTGCCATCGCTTCCTTAAAGCCTGGCGCTACCCTCTTACACATTGGCTTACAAGATTGGTCCAGTGAAATAGATATGCGCAAGATTACCTTGGCAGAATTGAAGGTTCTTGGCACATATTGCTATACTCACGCTGATTTGTGCGCCACTGTTAAGGCCATTGAAGAAGGCGCATTCGGTACCTTAGATTGGGTACAAGAATGCTCTATGGCAGAAGGTCCTAAGGCATTTGATGACCTGAGCGCAGGACGTATCGCTAGCCCCAAAGTTGTTTTGACCCCTTGGAGCTAAGATGTATTTTCCTGTAGCATATAGGCATATGTTGCAAGATTATATATTCTTGAATTGACGTAAAGTCCTGTGAAATATTTCATTTTGCAGGACTTTTTCTTGAAAAAACATAAATTTTGTTTTATATAAGACATATTTTATCTATTGCCTTTAAAGATACATTGTGCTAATCCTACAGCACGTGAAAAATGTAACATACTCTATGTGAAGTTTTGAATACATTTTCTTTAAAGTCGATCAACAGCAAGGTTTCGCCTTGCTATAACAAGGAGTGGAATATGAAAAAGATTTTCTCAGCAGCGCTTTGCGGCTTGCTCTTAACCTTTAGCGGTTCGGCTGAAGCTGCCGAATACAAAGAAATGTCCATTCGTTTGGCAACAGCCAACCCTATGGGAAGCTTGCACGTTGCTGGCTTGGAAAAGTTTAAGGAAATTCTTGAAAAAGAATCTGGCGGTAAAATTAAGATTGCCACTTTTTACGGCGGCTCTACTGGTGACGAACAAGCCAACGTAAAGCAATTACGTACACAAGAATTACACGGTACTGTTGTTGCCTGTGGTAACTTAACACCTTTCTCTCCCCGCGCTTCCCTCTTTGTTATGCCTTATCTCTTCCCCACTTTGGAAGATGCTTATAAGCTTTTCGGCAATGCTGAATTCATGAAAAAACAAGCGGACGTTATTGCAAAGCAAAGCGGCGCCCGTCCTTTGGCTTGGTTTGTAGGCGGCTATCGTGTACTCACCAACTCTAAAAGAGAAATCAAAAACATCGAAGACCTACAAGGCTTGAAAATCCGTGTACCTGCCGTTGAAGTGCAGTTAGACGCTTTCCGTTCTTGGGGCGTAGAACCTCACCCCCTTGCTTGGACAGAAACCTTTAACGGTTTGCAACAAGGTGTTGTGGACGGTCAAGAAAATCCTCACGGCGTAAACCGCGACCAAAAATTCTGGGAAGTTCAAAAATATGTGAGCGACCTGCACTATATGTTGTGGGTAGGACCGCTTTTAGTGAGCGACAGATGGTACCAAAAGCTTGATCCTGCCACCAAGGCTTTAGTAGACAAAGCCGCTGCAGAAGCTCAAGCTTATGAGTGGAAATGGTCCGAAGCAGACCAAGAAAAAGCCCTTCAGCAATGCCTTGATAACGGCATGATTTTAACTGAATTGGCAGACGAAAAAGTATGGGCAGAAAAAGCTCGTGGCATTTGGCCTAAGTTTGCAGAAAAGCTTGGCGGTCAAGCCGTACTTGACGAAGCCACTTCTATTATGAGCAAGTAGTTTTATTCGCTTATAAAAATATCTCTAAAGCCCTTATGTTGGTATGACATAGGGGCTTTATTTTGTGCTTTTCTTGACCTCATAACTCTTATTGGCTACCTTGAAAACGTCAATCTCTCAAAAACTCGCTATAAATAGACAGTTATGATACTCGCTCAGTTTTAAACCTAAGATGATTTTTCGTTATTTTTAAAAAGGAGTTGGTTATGTCAGAAGAACAAAAGACAAGTAAAGGTTTTACTGGTGGGCTCATTATGGTGCTGATTTTCGGTGCCGTATTGTTTTGGGCAGAAGGGCATTATAAAGGCTTGAGTGGTGCCATTAACGAAGCAAAAAAGCTCGTCATTGCTATGCCCAATAATCAAAAGGTGGACAAAGCCTTTGACGGTAAGCTTGTGTATACGCAAGGTATGGCAAGCACACAAGACAGCCTTGAAGACAATCGTTTCGGTATTCGCGCCGCGGGGCTTGGTTTTGCCTATGACGTAGAGTATTATCAGTGGGTCAAAGACAGCTCAAAGAAGAAAAGTGAAAGCTCTACCACTAAAACTGATTCTTCATCATCCACCACAACAAAATCTTCCACAAGCAGTTCTACCAAAAAATCTTCTTATAAAGCGGAGTGGGTTAAGCGTGTAGCGTCTGCTCCTGTAGGCGAAGCGGACAAGGATAATACCCCCATTCTTTTCTTGGAAAATGAGGTGGAGTACGTAGAAAGAGCCACCTTGGGCGCCTATATTTTTGATTTGCCCTTACTTTCTGGTATCACTGAATCACGTCCTTTAAATATAAATTTTTCAGACCAACAACTTATGAACATTCATAATTACATTTTAGAAGCGGCCGAGCGCAGTGGTGATGCTTCCGAAAGTGTTGAAGAGTATTACGAAGACAGAGACAGTAATCAGCCTCCGTATATTTTGGCGCAAATGGACGGCGACCTACTCTTCCTTGGTGAAGAGCCTGACGATCCAGACGTAGGTGATATGCGCATAAGATTTTCTGTGATTCCACAACAAGAAGTTACGGTTATTGCGACGGTCAACGGCGATACCTTAGAAGC
>CAYJFR010000019.1:6645-19262 GCA_964369335.1 uncultured Desulfovibrionaceae bacterium
AGTTTTAATTCAGCTTTTTAATCCACCGTTCTGGGCACTGGGGCGGTGGATTTTTTGTGGTCTGCACATCTTCTCCCTACACTTGCATCTAATTTATAAGATAAACAAAAAAAAGGGGCGAACCCGAAGGTTCACCCCAATATATCTACTCAAATTCTTAGTTAAACTAAGAACATAATGGCAGACTAGGCGCTTTCGAACAAACGAGTCATTACGAACTCGCGGTGACCGAGAGCTTCAGCAGCAGTCAAACGACCGTTACATGTGCGGATGAGCATGTCAAGCAAAGCGTCGCCAGCTTGGTCCATGTTCATTTCACGACGAACAACGCCAGATACGTCTACGTCGATGTGCTCAGCCATGGTACGTACTGTACGTGGGTTAGCAGACAATTTGATAACAGGAATTACAGGGTTACCGATGATGTTACCTTGTCCAGTGGGGAACAAGTGAGCAACATAACCAGCAGCGGCGCAAAGTGTTACCATTTCAGCAGCAGCGGAGGAGGAGTCCATGAACCAAAGACCAGGACCTGTAGGAGCTTCAGCTTTGTCAAGACAACCGATAACTGGAGCTTTAAGACCGATCTTTTGGATGTTACCAAGAGCTTTTTCTTCGATGGTGGTCAAGCCGCCTTCGATGTTACCCTTAGTAGGTTGGGAGTCGCACAAGTCGTTGGTTTTGTTGTCGTCAACAACTTTGTAGTAGCGATCAAAGAACTTTTGGAACTGAGCGCGAACTTCGTCGTTAGCGCAACGAGCAAGCACGAGGTGCTCACCACCGGTGATTTCAGTGGTTTCGCCGAAGAGAGTAGTAGCACCCTTTTCCCACAATTTGTCGAAAGCGTTACCAACAGCTGGGTTGGAAGCGATACCGGAAGTGGTGTCGGACTCACCGCACTTGGTGGAAACCCAAAGTTCTTTAACGTCGCATTCTTCGCGTTGAAGCTCAGAAGCCCATTGAACATATTCTTTGGCTTTTTCAGAAGCAGCGCAGATGGTCTTTAAGTCACCGTTTTGCTCGATGGAGAAACCGCAAACTGGCTTGCCAGTGGCAGCGATACCGTCAACGATACGCTTGGTCCATACAGGCTCGATACCGATAACAACAACAGCAGCAACGTTAGGGTTGCTACCGCAGCCGATAAGGGTACGGAAGTGTACTTCAAGGTCTTCACCAAATTGCAAACGACCATAAGCGTGAGGAAGAGCTAATGTGCCCTTAATGTTGTTGGCAACAGCTTCACAAGCGGAGTTGGAAAGGTCGTCAAGAGGAAGAATCGCAACATGGTTACGAATACCTACACGGCCGTTTTCACGACGATATCCTAAGAATTTAGTTTGCATTTGAGCCTACCACCTTTTGGTTTTTACATTGTGTACGTGAAGATGTTCACCTATTTTGATAGGAGCAACAACTTTACCGATGTCTGTATTATACTTCATGATGGTATCGCCAACAGCAAAATCTTTCATGGAGATTTTGTGACCGATGGGAATATCGTTAAGAATTTTAATTGTCATGGTCTTATCTTCTTTCATAATCCAGCCAGTGCATTCTTGGCCAGCTTTAAGGCCTTCAACCACAACGACGCCAACGCCGTCGGATTCTTCATGCATGATAAAGTCAATACTCATGGTTCCTCCAGAGTGTGTTCAAAAAAAAGTACTTTTTCTACAGATAAAAAAATCTATAGCTAAGTCCTCAGCCGTCTATAGTAAGCTTGTCTGTCAGAGTCATTTGAGGCAAAATCCGTCTGGCATACACATTGGTATAATACCAATATTCAGCGTACTTGTAAATGATTTTTCCTAGTCTACGCCAAGTTTTTTGTAGATTTCAGGAAGCTTTTCTTTGATCTTAGCACTTACTTCTTCGTACAAGTGACGGCCATGGCTGTCCATAGCAACAGTAAGCGGACCAAAGTTTTTCACGCGGAAGCGATATAAGGCTTCTGGGTGTAATTCTTCAAAGTAAACGTTTTCGATTTCTTCGATTTGCTCTGTTTCCAAAGCAGCTGCACCGCCAACGATGGCAAGGTAAACAGCGCCATGTTCTTTCATGGCATCAAGGCTTGGTTGGTAAAGACCACCCTTACCGATGATGGCGCGCACGCCGTATTCACCGATAAGACCAGGGGTAAAGCGGTCCATACGTGTGCTGGTAGTTGTACCAACACAGATTTTTTCCCATTTGTCACCTACACGGCGAAGGCTTGGGGCTGTATGAATACAGGGCATACCTTCAAGGCTTACTGGTGGAGGGTTGCCTTTGTCGAAGATGTGTATTTGTGTAAGGTCTCTAATCCCGAATAAAGGGCCGTCAAAGTAAACAATATCGCCTGCTTCGAGGCTACGGATCACTTCTTCGGAAAAGGGAGAGGTCAAATGGTGCACTTTGCTCATCTTAAGCTCCTAATAACTTGTTGGGCATTAAGTACGTTTTTTGTGTAACTTTGTTACCGTAACGTACATCTGTTATAAACGCGTCTTCACACATGTCTGTGAGACAAATCACACAAATCCTAGTAACCGTATTCTACGTTACCGTCAGGAGTGATTTTTGCTCTGGCTCTGCGAGCTGGCCAACATTGTGTGTTAACAGCCACAGGGTTTTGTGTAATATGTGTGTAAGCAGCTTCAATATGCACTGCCAAACAAGATACGTCACCACCAAGACCCATAGGTCCGCGACCTGTGGCGTTGATTGCTTCTTCAAGTTCAACTTCCATAGCAGCAAGCTGAGGATCAGGGTTGCGTTGACCAACAGGACGAGCAACAGCGTCTTTAGCAAGCTTCATAACAAGGTCAGCTGTTCCGCCAAGACCTACACCGATGATTCCAGGAGGGCAAGGGTTTGCAGCACTTTCTACAACTGTATCAAGGATGAACTTTTTAACAGCCTTAATACCGTGTTGTGGGTAGAACATTTGCATTTTGCTCATGTTCTCAGAACCTGAACCCTTAGGTACGATAAGAATATCAAGCACGTCAGATTCGTCGGTAAAATCGTAGTATACAACTGGAAGACCAGGACCTACAGATGTCTGTGGGTTGATACGTTCAATGGTGTGAGTGGAGCTACTGCGGAAAGGAAATTCTTGGGTGGCTCTTTTAGCACCTTCGTAAAGGGCTTCTTTAATTTTAGCACCGTTCCAAGCGTACTTAGAACCGATTTTAACTTTAAAGATAGGAAGACCGGTGTCTTGACAGAGTAAGGTCTTTTTGGTGTCAGCGATTTCGATGGCCTTAAACATTGCTTCAAATACGCTACGAGCAGCAGGAACAGTTTCTCTAGCGTAAGCTTTATTTAGGGCTTCACGAACGTCTGGTGGGAGGTCGCAAAGAGCTTTAATATAAATTTGCTTCGCGGCTTCTTCTACAATCTTGTAATCAAGTTCAGCCATGGTTAGTACTCCTGCCTTTTTGTCTTTCCAAAAAGGCTTTTATCTGTTTTTGCTCGCATGGGCAAGTGTTATTTGCCCATGCGAGAGAATTAATACGAATTTACTTTTTCTTACTTCGCAGCGGCCTTTTTGCCTTCTTCCAAGATTTCCTTGGTAGAACGAACAACAGGCTCAACACCGTCACGGAAATCAAGTGTTAACAAGAAATCTGCAAGGTCTTTCAACTGCTTGTCTGTCAAAGTGTAAGCAGGCATGGTGGTGGAAGAGAATTCAGAAGCAGGATCTTTTACGTACTGCATAAGTTCTCTAGCTGTGCGACCCTTACGAACCATGTTGGACATATCAGGACCGGTTCTGTGACCGCCTTGGCCCAAGGTGTTGTGGCAGTAGGAGCATTCTTGCTCTACATACACAAACAAACCGTTCTTTTGCTCTGCAGTGAGTTCTTTGTTAGGAACAACCGCAATCTTATTGTAAGCAGAAGCTTCTGCGTAAGCAATAACAGTGAGGTATACCATACAAACAACGAAGGTAGTAGCGATGGCAAGAGATACAGGACGGTTTTTGACGCCTTTCAACTGGCTTTCGCTGAAGAAAGGTACACCGAACAGTACTGCCATACCACCAACAACAAGCAAGATAGTACCGATAAGTTCCCAAGCACCTGTGAAGTAGGTAAGCAATTGGAACATCCACATGTAGTACCATTCAGGACGTGGCAAGTAGTCAGCGATGAATGTACCGGCTTTTTGCTCAAATGGTGGATCAATGCAAGCAGCTGCAAGAAGCAAAGCTACAAAGAGAGCCATGAAAGCAACAGCTGTGCGGTTCATGTGTTCAGGGTAGAAGCGGTACAAAGGCAATTTTTCTTCGGAAGGAAGCTTTTCGCCAGCAATACGCTCTCTGGGGTCAGAAAGGTTGTGTACACGGATCAAGTAGATGTGCATAGCCATGAAAGCAACCAAACATGCTGGTAAGATCAAGGTATGTACAGAGTAGAAACGTGTCAAAGTAAAGCCGGAGATGTTTTCGCCGCCTACGATGAACTTAGTGATATAGCTACCTACGAGGGGGAACTGCTCTGGCAAGTTTGCACCAACAACAGTAGCCCAGTAAGCTTTCATATCCCAAGGCAACAAGTAACCTGTGAAGCCAAGACCAAGTACTACAACAAAAAGGCATGCGCCGGTAAGCCAAGTGAATTGGCGTGGGGCTTGGTAAGAGCCGTGCATGTAAGAAACAAGCAAGTGGCAGAATACCAAGAAAACCATGGCGCCTGCACCCCAGTGGTGAAGGCCGCGAAGGACTTTACCAAGAGGCACTTCATTGCTGATGTACTGTACAGAAAGATATGCTTTATCTGGGTCTGGTACATAGTAGAATGCCAAGATCATACCTGTGATAACCATGATACCGAAGGTCAAGGCGCACAAGGTACCAAGGACGGCGCTCCATCCTGTGGTTCTGGGCAATTCTTTAAATAGGAAAGGTTTGATATATTTATCTAAACCAAGAGATTTATTCAAATCCATTTACACTACCTCCACCTTGATGATGCCATCTTCGATTTTCCAAGGAAGACGTGGCAATGGCGATGGTGGTGGACCTGCAAGAACGTTACCGTCCTTATCAAAAGCACCACCGTGACATGCGCATTTGAAGCGATTGGTAAGCTGATCCCAAGAAACTGCACAACCAAGGTGAGGGCAGTCACTGCTAAAGCATATGTAGTCAGATTCGCTGTCTTTGCGAATAAGAACAGGCACACTTACTTTTTCTGTGTGGAAAGCTTGCTTACGCTCATAGTTGATCATAACAGTATTAATGGAGCCTACTTTGTAGTCGGCTGCATTACCTGCAGGAACCCATTGAGTAGCTGTTTTTTCAAGAGTAGGAGCAACAGAAGTTACGCCCACAATGCCTGCTACGGTGAGACCTGCGCAAACAGAAACAACACCAGAGGCATTTTTGAGGAAGCTACGACGTGAAGGATCATCAACATTGCTGCAGCAACCGCAAGCAGCTTCTGCTGGCTTCACTTCTTTAGGAGCTTTTTCCTCAGCTGGGTGAACAGCAAGAGGCTTCAACTCTTTCAAGTGGGTTACAGCAAGACGCTGAATGTACTTGATGGCGCGTGTACCGCTGAGGGACTTAGGACAAACTTCAGTACAGTTAAATTCTGTACGGCAGTTGTAGCAGCTTTCAAGAGCGCGTGTTAAACGGGGCTCAAAAAGTGCGTCGCGTGTGTCAGCAAGTAAGGTGAATGCACGGTTAAGTGCAGCAGGACCGCTGTAGTCTTCATGGTTGTTTACCATGGTACAACTGGATACGCAGCAACCACAAGCAATACAGTCAGTTGCCATGCCGATGTCCAAACGAAGTGGGTCACTGGCAGGAATGATGTATGGTTCGTCACGCTTTTCTTTGGGCTCAAAGAAAGGCAATGAGTCTTCGTACTTGCGGAAGAAAGGATCCATGTCTACAACGACGTCGCTGATAACAGGGAAGTGGTTAAGCGGACGAATCGTGATGTCCATATTGGCAGGCACGTCGCTCACGTTGGTTTTACAAGCAAGACCTTCACGGCCGTTAATAACCATACCACAAGAACCGCACATGTTAACGCGGCAAGCAAAACGGAAAGAAAGGCTTGGATCTTGTTCTCTTTGGACACGCAAAAGTACGTCCAAAATGGTAGTTATTTCTGGCTTCTCTATGAGAAGAGAATAGGTTTGAAAACCACCTTCGCCAGGTTTTTCCGGATCATATCGGAAAATGCGAACGGTGCGCATATTGTTTGATTGCATAGATTAACTCCTCAGCGCAAAGCCTAGTAGACAAATATCCAAACAAGAGCCATTAAGAATAGGCCAAATCCAAGTACTACAGGAATAAGCCAACGATGATGTTTGATGTCGGATAAGTTAAAGTCAAGCAAGATTACACGTACACCTAGGGCTGCGTGGAACACTACGGTCAAAAGCAATAAGAATTGCAAATAAGGCTTGTATGTGAAGAAAACGTGCAAGCAAAGGAAGACGATAATCATCACAGCGCTGATACGTTGTAATAACCATGCCCACATACCTACGTGTGCTCTACCGCGACGATAAGGATCTAACTCACCCCATTGCAGAGGTTCTCTGTACTTAAGATCAGGTGTATTCATTTCTTTGTTCTCCATCGTATCCTATCCTCTATTTTTTGTACTTTTGGCATTCTTCAAGAGATTTGTACTTGAAGACTACATCTTTCTTTTCGCAAACTGGCAAACCGTCAGCACCCATGGTGATGAAAGTATTGAACAAGCCATAATCGTCACGCTGTTTTGGGAAGTCAAGACGTGTATGGGCGCCGCGTGTTTCGTCTCTGTTAAGAGCAGAAGCAGCTACCATGCAGGAAACGTCAATCATATTCAAGATATCAAGATATACATGGTAAACCATGTTGTATGCGCGGCTACCTTCCACAGAAGAATTAGCAATATCTTGACGTTGGCTTGCAAAATCACTTACTGCACTGTCAAGGTCTGTTTTGTTACGCACAACACCAACTTTCAACCAGTTGGATTCTTGAATTTCTTTGCGGATTTCTAATGGTGAGAGACCGCCCTTTCTGCTGAAAGCGTCGTTCAAGCGGTTAACGGCGTCTTCTGCCATGCCGGGACGTGTTTCAGCAAATTTGCGGTTTTCAGGCTTGGAGAGGTATTTAGCAATAGAAATACCTGCAAGACGACCATATACGCAAGATTCACAAATACCGTTACCACCAAGGCGGTTAGCACCGTGAACACCACCGGAGTCTTCACCAGCAACAAAGAGCTTTTGGTGAGAAGTATAACACTCACGGTCAATGGCTGCGCCACCCATAAAGAAGTGAGCGGAAGGTGAAATAGGTACAAGGCCACGAGCAAGGTCAAAACCAAATTGCGCGCAACGCTCAGCCATACCGGGGAAGTTTTTGAGAACGAACTCAGCACCCATGTGGGCTGCGTCAATACGTACGCCACCTTCTGGGCATTCACGACCGGCAATCATTTCGAGGTAAGCACAACGGCTTACAACGTCACGAGTGGCTCTTTCGGCTACTTCTGGCTCATACTTGAGCATGTAGCGTTCGCCTTCACCATTGTAAAGGTGAGCACCAGCACCACGTAAGCCTTCTTCAAGCAAAGCACCAGCAACGACGCTGCCGGGGATGATGAGGCCTGTGGGGTGGAACTGAACCATTTCCATGTCGCGCATGGTAACGCCAGCACGATAAAGCATAGCAATACCGTCAGCGGCTTTTTCTGGTCCAGGAGCGTGGAAGCGGTACTGAGTAGGTCCGCCGCCAGTAGCTACCAAGGTGGCAGCAGCTTCTACTGTAAAGAATTCGCCTTTGCGAATGTCAAAAAGTAGTGCGCCGGTAACAGTCTTTCCTTCTTTGTCGAGCAAGAGTTCAACGGCTCTTGTTTCTTCAAGTACTGGAATACGACGTTTGAACACC
Organism: uncultured Desulfovibrionaceae bacterium; assembly: GCA_964369335.1. Classification (GTDB taxonomy): domain Bacteria; phylum Desulfobacterota; class Desulfovibrionia; order Desulfovibrionales; family Desulfovibrionaceae; genus CAYJAD01. Next base: position 14,540 of record CAYJFR010000019.1, read on the forward strand.
TGCTCGGTAGTACGGCTGATAATTTCAATGCCTGTAAGGTCGCCTTTGTGTACGGTGCGGTCAAAGCACTGTCCGGCGAAGGGCTTTTGGTGAATCTTGCCATCTTCACATCTGTCAAAGAAGCAACCACTGATGGTTTCGAGTTCTTTAACTGTGGGGGTGGCTTCTTCAACAAGCGCACGAGCTAAGTCTTGATCGTTAATGTACTGACCGCCCTTAAGCGTATCCATCAAGTGCTTTTCGTGAGAATCGCCCGGATCCAACACAACGTTGAACCCACCTTGAACCATGCGGCTACAACCGCCTTTTCCTTTAAGAGCCTTTGTGGCTATAAGGATGTTTAGGTCGGGGTTCGCATCATAAGCATAAATGGCTGCCAATTCGGCTGCAGCACCCATGCCTATGATGAGAAGGTCCACTTTCTGTCTAGGTTTCATATGCCTCTCTTGTCTCTGTTGTGGGTTTATGAATAGGCTTACTACATTGCAAAACCGATGCCAACGTAAACCCGTCAAAATGGCCAATATTTCTACATGTTACAAAAAGCACATGCGGAAAGCTATTCATATGGACATTTATTGTACTTTTTTTGTACAAAATTTGTACAATTATGCCCAATATTAGGTAACACCCTATGCACATATGTGCAAAAATGAGCTGAATGGACGTTACTCTCTTTAGAATGCAGTTGCAAGTTTTTTTTAAAATTTTTATTAACAAAGCAGACCTTATGATTTTGTACATATAAAGTATGTAAAATCATAAGATCTGCAGTATTCAAAACTCTCTTAGGGGTTGAAAGGCCAAATCATGGGTACAAGAACAAGAATCATGATATAGGCAACAATTTGTAAAGGCCAACCGTACTTTACATAGTCCATAAACTTATAGTTACCGGGCTTCAACACCATGGTGTTGGAGGGGGTAGCGATAGGTGTTAAGAAGCATGTGGATGCAGCCGCACAAATGGCCATAACGAAAGGCAATGGGCTCATTTGTAAGTCAATGGCAACAGGAATAACCAGAGGAACCATGATGGCTGTGGCGGCAGTGTTAGACATAACGTTGGTTACAAGAGCTGTGATAAGACAAGTCACGGCAAGAATTAAAACTGGGTCAGATACCACAGCTAAAATACCTTCTGCCATAATGGCAGCCGCGCCGGTTTTATTCATGGCGGCGCTCAAAGCGAGAGCACCTGCAAAGATGTAAATGGTTGCCCAGTCAACTGCCTTAAAGGCGGCTTCTGCGGTCATACAACGGGTGATAATGCAAAGCATGGCGCCAAGCATGGCGGCGGAAGTAAGGGGGATAAAACCAGTGGCCATGGAGATGATAACACCAAAGTAAATACCACCGGCAATCCACATTTTAGGGGTAAAGGGAATTTCTTCTTCTTCGAATTCTTCGAAATTGGTATGGTCAGTTTCTACATGGGGAATGAGCCAGCGTTGGCCAAAGGCGTACATAACAATCATGACGAGGGTCAGAGGTAAACCGTACAAACCAAATTCGAAGAAACCGAAAGTAGGTGTGCCGGGAGCCATTTCTGTAATTAAGCTGTTGGCAACCATGTTTGGCGCAGTACCCACAAGAGTCATGGTACCACCCACCGAAGCGGCATAAGCTGTAGGTAAGAGAATGCGCGAAGGAGACAAGTGAGCTTTACGTGCGATAGAAATAAGCAATGGAAGTGTAATAGCAGTTACACCAGAGTTATTCAAGAAAGCTGACATGACGGCGATCATGGCAATAGACACAGAAAGCAATAAGGTTTCAGACTTACCTGCACGCGTAATAACCCAAGCGGCTGAACGCTGTGCAAAGCCTGTGGCAAAGGTTGCTTCCCCCAGCATAAACAGACCTACGATGGTCATGATACTAGTATTACCGAAGTTAATCCATGCTTCTTTAACAGTGATAACCTCAAAGGCGCTGAGCGTACAGGGTATCAAAATAGCTGTAACAGCGATGGGAATAAGTTCTGTGAAAAAGAGTATAGCCGCTACTACAAGAATAGTGAGCGTAATATACACTTTTGTCATGTCAATGGATGCCAGTTTGTCTGCCGTTGCGCTCATGGCCATTTCTGGCAAAAGCAGAACGGTAAAGAACAAGGCAAGTAAAGCCAATGGTAACTTCTTCATGCGAATTCCTCGTAAACTTTAGGGTGTGTGCACAATTGCTAAACCTTAAACCTTTATGCATTTAAGCTTTGTTGTCATGAAAAAAAACATGTCATCGAAAGCAAAAACTTCTTTGGAAAACGAATCTTTAAGCTCTTTGCTGTATAAAAATGGACTTTTATACAGCAAAATTGTGTATGCTAATAAAATCTCCTTAGATGCACATCTTTAAAGACACTATAAAGATAAAGATTAACACTACATTACGGAAAGTGTTTCCGCTCATGTATAAATTGAGTTTGTTGCCAGTATAACTACCTAAGAAAATAAGAGGAATAGCGGGGATAACATTAAGAAGTGTGGTGAGGGATAAAAAGTCCACATACATATAGGCCGCTGTTTTTATGGTATTAGTCACAAAGAACATAATAACAATGGTGCCCACAAAGATGCGTTTATCCTTGATGGCAGAGTGGAGGAAAAGAGACCAAACAAGACCGCCGGCATGGGCAAGCACAGTGGCTATGCCGCCGCCAAAGCCGTAAATATAAATACGTTTTTCTGCATGGTTTTCATTAAGGGTCTTGGTACATCGTTTGAGGAATTGTGCCACAGGGAAAGCTGGCCAAAGCAGAGAAAGGGCGTAGACCATGCCAAAGATACCGATACAGATTCGAAAAATATTGCCGGGGATAATGGGAAGCAAAATAACACCCGCAAGAACACCGGGCAGAGCTGAACCAAAAAGGCGTTTAAGAGTTCCTGTATCTGCCCACTGTTTCCAATAGTACTTCATGCCAAGCACGTCAGAAGCAAGCATCATGGGAGCGCCCATACCAAGGGCTATTTGTGCGGGGAAAGCCAATGCTAGGGTTGGAAGTAAAAAAACACCGGAGCCAATACCCACTCCGGTTTTAATAACGCCGGAACAAAATCCGGCTATGCCAATGATAAGGATTTCCCAAAAATCAAGACCGCTAATGACGCTTTCCCAGATGTCCATGTTTTTCTCCTTTAGCCAGCTTGTGACAATTTGAACTAGGTAATAATATACCATATGGAGTATTCATGTGCAATGGTAAAATCTGTTTTTGGGCAAAAAAAAAGACTACTATTAGGCATTTTCCTGTAATACTTACTTTTCTTAGCTTGTGCCGAAAAAAACTCCCTCAAAAATTTAAAAAATGCTTGAATTATACTGCCCAGTATGCTGTAATAGTGTTTAATTAATAGGCAGTTATTGTTTCATTGTTCGCATTTCGTCATTTTTTGTACGAAATTCTTAGTATTTTTTGAATTATTTTTTTAAATGCCGAAAATTTGTTATTTGTAGGAGAGTACATGTTTGAGCATACAAACTCGGATAATCTATACCAGTCTCTTTTAGAGATGAATAATCTGTTGGTGCGCGAAGTGACGCCCAACGGGCTCTTTGCATGTTTATCAAGATATTTTCAAGAATACTTCCAATGCGATCGCGTAAGTTTAAGTATTTACGACAAAGAAACAGACTCATTGGCATGGTTTGCCACAGCTCGTGGCATGAGCCTCACTGAATTTGATACAGAAAACACACCTTTACGCGGGCCTTTAGCGCGCATGGCCATTGAAACTAAGCAAACTATTTTTGAACCTGATTTGACAAAATATGCCCACGAACCAGGCATCCGTTATATGCTACATGCGGGTTTGCGCTCCTCCATCGCTTTTCCCTTAGCCAGTCGCGGAGCTATAATTGGCGCATTAGTGATTTCTTTCACAAGACATCTTACAGAAGAAGATCAAAAATTCATCACTATTTTAGAAAAAATGTCCCCTCAGGTAGCTCTTGCTGTGGACAATATGTTGATACATAGCAAATTAAATCAACAAAATGAGCTATTACATCAGCAGGTAGAATCCCTATTGCAAGCCGACACCTTTGACCATGCGGGAGCGCATTTTTTCTATAGTTGTGCCACTATGCAAAATATTATGAAACAGCTACGTACCTTGGCAAAAAGTGACGTACCTGTACTTATTTGTGGTGAAACAGGCACAGGCAAAGAGTTTTTAGCGCGTTACATTCATAATAAAAGCCCTAGAGCAGGTTTTAATTTTGTCAAAGTGAGCTGCCCTGCCCTATCGCCTTCTTTGTTTGAAAGCGAGCTTTTTGGGCATGCTAAAGGCGCCTTCACAGGGGCAGCTTCACGCCGTTTAGGGCGCTTTGAATTGGCAGATAAGGGCAGTATTTTTCTAGATGAAATTGGCGAACTGAATTTGATTTTGCAAGCCAAACTCCTGCACGTACTACAAGATGCTACTTTTGAAAGAGTGGGAGAAAGCAATCCTATCACCGTAGACGCTCGTTGTATTTCCGCCACCAATGCCGATTTGCAAAGTATGATGCGTGAAGGCACATTCCGTCGCGATCTTTTTTATCGTATGGGTGTCACCACCATACAGGTTCCAGCCTTACGAGACAGGGAGGGGGAAATTGCCCCCATGCTAGATTACTTAATTAATTTACATTCTGCTGAAATGCATACGCCTAAGCCTACAATACATCCCGACACTATGAAAGTATTTTTATCCTATTCTTGGCCGGGCAATGTGCG
>CAYJFR010000020.1:0-19261 GCA_964369335.1 uncultured Desulfovibrionaceae bacterium
ACAGAAAGCAGAGTTTACAAAATAACTATCTATAAAAAAGCTCCCTCAAAAAAAGGAAGTGAAAAAATGCAAAGACAAACCCTCAAAAAATGAGAGTTTGTCAGCAATCTGAGCCTCAAATTTTGGGGCTTTTTTTTAGGGAGTTTTGAGAGCAGGAACCCTCGGCGTAGGGCCTTTTTGTTCTGGTGCGTTCTTTTTTTCTGCTTCTAAGGCGCGATATCGCGGAAAGGCTTTTTGAAATACCCAAAGACCTTGTTTAGAAAGTGCAAATAAAGGCAGAGCTTTTTCTGTGTATTGGCTTTCATCAATAAGCACATGGGCTGTTTTGGCTAAGTTGTCTAAAATATACACCGTATCTTGAAACTGTACTGCTAATACGGCGTGTAGACCTTTATGTACAAGGTCATAGACTAAGAGTACCCAAAGAGTTTCTTCTGGCCAGCCAAAATACTTGAGGGCAAAATATTTTGCAAAGGCGTAATCTTCGCAATCACCGCCCCAATTCTTAAAAAGCTCATCGGGCATGGCCCAATATTCTTCTTGTTTGTAAAGAACCATATCGTCTTTACTAGGTACTTTGTTCATAAATCCGTTAATACCGCGTAAAATATCAGCCTTACTTGCTTTTTGAAGATTTTTGCGGAAAAACTTCCATGCATGGGCTCGCTTAGGCGTTAGAGCAATGGTAGCGTCGTCAAAAAGCGCAGGGCTGTACTTGTTTTGCATTGCTTGCCATTGTGCTTGCATTTTTTTCAAATTGGCTGACACATTAGGATGGCGAGGTACAAAGGTAGCGTCATAGTTAATAAAACGCTGTGTAGGCAATGTGCTGGGCTGCGTATTTATTTGTATGTTGATTTTGGGTGTGAGTAAGGTTGTTTGTGGTTCGGCAAAGCTTTTTTGCGCTGTTAACGCAAGAGAGCTCACACAAAAGAACATGAGGCAAAGAGCGGTATAGAGTTTTTGTATCATAGGTTTTTCCTTAGTTTGAGGTAAAAAAAAGGACATGGTTTTTTGGCCATGTCCTTTTTCTGCTTTTGTCAGCGATATTTTTATGCGTTAGCTGCTTTAAGCATTTCTTCCACCATGCACAAGGACGGTGTTGCTTCAGCATCTAATCCGCACAAACCGCGTACAGCAAGCATAAGCATATCAAAGGCTAAGACCATTTCTGTGGCGCCATTTTGGATGATGCAATGATCACCTTGCACAGCAAGCTTATAGGCATTGCGACTGCGCTCAGGCCCATTACCACGTACAATATAATACACTTGTTCGTTGTTGTCAGTTACGTATAATTTTTGACGTGTAAGTGTTTCAGTTTCTTCATCATACCATGAGGACTCTGCAAAAAGACGTCCGTGAAATTGCATGTCTGCGCCGTTATCGTGTTTAAGGCTTATGGTTTCCATAGAATGGCTAGTGCCTTGAGTGTGCATAGCAAGTCCCCCATATATAATGGCAAGTTAGAGAGTAGTTAAAAATGTATATATATCTGATAAATATTTCAATATGTTGCAAGCCTTTTAAAAAGGCAAGCCGACATAAGCACAAGGATACCATTGCCTGCATTGAAGTGTCAAGGTACGTCTTGTAAAGTGAACGGAAAATGCAGAAATAGGTTTTTATGCATCACGCTTCTTTACAGAAAGTGATTTTTATTGTATGTGTTAGTAAACTTTATATTTATACTGGGAGTATAATATGTCAATAACTCTTGTAACGGCTCGACAAGGTTTAAGGCAGGTGCAAAGCCAAGTGAAGCAAGGCAATAGTGTTGCGGCTGTGCAAGCTGTGCAAAATGCGCTTTCTGTTATGCGTGGTGCTTTGATGCAGTCGGAGCGCAAAGAATTGACGGCTTTGGTGGATGATGCAGTGTTTTGTTTAAGCTCTGACCCACTTGTTAAGCAGATTTACCCTTCCACATTAAGTTACACTGCAGGGGATGAAGCAGCGCTGAGCGAAAGCTTACGTGAGCTACTAGTCAGCATTACAGCGCATGTGCAAGAAGAGGCAGAAGAAGCACAGCGCGCCACCGATGCTAAAAAGCGTGCTACTTTTGAGCGTGGCAAGCAAGAGCTTTCATCTACAAACCCTTTGAAGGGAAAAGCTACCTTTAATTCTTTACGGCGCGAATTTCCTCAAGATGCGGCTTTGTTAGGAGATATGGGCGAAGCTTTGCTTGCTGTTAAAATGTATGAAGAAGCTGTGGAGTTTTTATCCGAAGCTTTAGATTTGCGCGAAGATATGGTGAGCGGCTATAATAATATTGGTATAGCTTTACGCGAGCTTAAGCGCTTTGAAATAGCAGAAGTGTATTATTTACGCGCTTCAGAGTATTTACGCACAGATCCCAATTTATATTTTAATATAGCACGTCTGTATTTGGATTGGGGAAAAATGCCCAAGGCAAAGCAGTCTATTTCTGTGGCTTTGAAATTAGATCCAAATTTTGTGGAGGCGCAAAAGCTTTTACGTTATGTGGAGAAAATCATGGCGGCTCAAAACGCAAAGGGATAATATTTTTACTTATTATCCTAAATTTTGCTCTTTACGGCTTTTTTGTACATAGCGCGCATAGCATCGCGCCACAGGAGAGTCAGCGGGCATATCCTTGAGATATTTTCCGCTGAGTACTACAGGACTTGAAAGTTGCACCCTTTTTGTTTTTTTTGGGGTTGCCGCTTCATTTAAGGGCGTTTTGTCTAAAGATAAACGTACTTTTACTGTGGAAAAATACTCTTTGCCCATAAAGGCGTTGGCGCGTTCTAAAATTTCATGATGCATATAAGAAATTTCTTGTATGCTCATGGCATCTTCGCCGCCTAAGAGTAAGATATTATTTTTGCTTCCCAAAGGCCAAGCGAGGCTTGAAATTTCTGGCCCCATAACCATACTCCAGTGCTGCCATAGTCTTGTAAGGAGCACTTGTTCTGGCTTACCAATACGGGATAAATACTTCTCTAAGGTCAGGCGTAGGCTTTCTGGTTTTTTCCATATGTGTTTTTTCATAGCTTCTTTTATCGCACTGCATAGGGTGGCGTCAAATGTCCAAAGCCCTTCTTTTAAGGCGTGTATGCGCGCTGTAAAAAGAAGGGCTTTTTGTATGTGCAAAAGTTCATATTGTTGACAATAGTGTATAAAGATGGCATTTTTTGCGAGCATGGAAAGTAAATATTTTTAAACCTTGTGTGCATTCAAAAAAGTTTTACTGATGACGTCTTTGTGGCGTTTAGAAGTGAGGGAAAATGCTTTATCCGGTTATTCTTTGCGGCGGTAGTGGAACGCGTCTTTGGCCTTTGTCTCGTACGTATTGCCCTAAGCAATTTGTGGAATACGGAAAAAATACTCCCACTTTTTTTGAGCAAACGGTGAAGCGCGTGCAGCATTTGCAACATGAGCATGAGCGTTTTATGGGTACACCCATAGTGATTTGCCACGAAGAGTATCGCTTTTATGTGGCGGCGAGTTTGCAAGATATGCATGTTCCGGGGAGCCGTTCTCCGCGAATTATTCTAGAGCCTGAAGCTCGTAATACTGCCCCAGCCATAGCGCTTGCTTGCCTTGAAGCCTTGGAAGGAGACGCAGACGCCCTTGTGCTTGTACTGCCTTCAGACCATGTATTGAAGCCCGAAAATGCCCTTGTGGCGGCGGTGGAAACAGCTATGCCAGCGGCGGAGCAAGGCTTTTTGGTAACTTTTGGTATTGCCGCGGCAGAAGCTCATACAGGGTATGGCTATATTGAAGTAGGTGATGCCATAGAAAACGGCGCAGAAGAATCGCTCTTCTTACCGCAAGAAAATGCGTATCGCGTGCGTCAATTTGTGGAAAAGCCTTCCGTAGAAAATGCCGCCTCCATGATTGAAAAAGGTGGATTTTTATGGAATAGCGGTATGTTTTTATTCAGTGCTGCTGCTTATTTGGCAGAACTTGAAACTCATATGCCCGATATGGCTGATTTATGTCGCCATGCGTGGACACAGCGCAAACTTGATAAAGATTTTATTCGCCCCGATGCCAGCAGCTTTGCCTCATGTGTTACACAATCCATTGACTACGCTGTGATGGAAAACACACAAAAAGCGGCTGTTGTGCCTTTGCAAGTGCAATGGAGTGATATGGGCTCTTGGGAAGCTTTTTATCAACTGGGAGAAAGTGGCAAAGATGCTTTGGGTAATGTGTTAAATGGTGATGTGCTGACGCTAAAAACTCGAAATTCATATGTATTTGCAGAAAATCGCTTGGTGGCAACATTAGGTGTAGAAGATCTTATTGTGGTGGAAACGGCGGATGCTGTGTTGGTGGCACAGCGCCAATACGCTCAAGATGTTAAAGCCATTGCTTCTGCCTTGCAAGCGCAAGGACGCCAAGAAGCGGTGTGGCATCATAAGGTGGCGCGTCCTTGGGGCTATTATGTAAGCCTTGCGGCGGAAGAGCGTTTTCAGGTCAAGCGTATAGTGGTGTCACCAGGAGCAGAGCTGTCTTTGCAAATGCATCACCATAGGGCAGAGCATTGGGTGGTGGTCAGCGGTACGGCAGAAGTGACCAAGGGAGATGAAGTCTTTTTACTCACGGAAAATCAATCGGCATATATACCACAAGGAACCACGCACAGATTGAAAAATCCTGGTATTATCCCTTTGATTCTTATTGAGATTCAATCTGGTTCCTATCTTGGTGAAGACGATATAGTGCGCTTTAATGATAGTTATGGACGCGTAACTAGTTAATTCTAAGGATAATCTTTAATTATGGATACACAATCACGTATTTATGTGGCTGGGCATAGGGGGCTTGTGGGCTCTGCTGTATGCCGCGCTCTTGTAAAAGAGGGCTATACAAATATTCTCAGCTATACGCGCAGTGAGCTTGATTTATGTAATCAGGTGGCGGTGGCAGAAACTTTTGCCAAAGAAAAGCCGGAATATGTGTTTGTGTGTGCTGCTAAGGTGGGTGGTATTTACGCCAATGATATATATTCTGCGGATTTTATTTATGAAAATTTGCAGATGCAAAATGCGCTTATCCATAATGCGTGGAAATACGGCGTCAAAAAGCTTCTTTTTTTGGGTTCATCTTGTATTTATCCTAAGGCGTGCCCACAGCCTATTAAAGAAGAGTATCTTTTGACAGGGGCGTTAGAACCTACTAACAGCGCCTATGCCGTTGCTAAGATTGCCGGTTTAGAGATGTGCGCTGCTTATCGCAAGCAATACGGTTTTGACGCTATTTCCGTGATGCCCACTAATCTTTATGGCCCAGGGGATAATTATCATGCGGAAAATGCCCATGTTATTCCAGCGCTTATAGGGCGTTTTCATGGGGCTAAAGAAGCCCAAGCGCCGCAAGTTGCCATTTGGGGGACAGGAACGCCGCGCCGTGAATTTTTACATGTAGATGACCTTGCGGCGGCGTGTCTTTTGCTCATGCGCTCGTACAGCGAGAGCGGACATATTAATGTAGGATGCGGTGAGGATATGACTATTTTGACTTTGGCACATGCTATTGCCAAGGCTGTGGGGTATACGGGTGAAATTACTTTGGATACGTCCAAACCTGATGGAACCATGCGCAAAGTGCTTGATACGACAAAAATCACCGCTTTGGGCTGGCGTCCGCAAGTTTCCTTGGAAGAAGGTTTGCGCGAAGCTTACGCAGATTTTTTGCGTAGTGATGTGAGAAAATAATTTGACTGCTGTATTTTCATTTTTACTCAGATTTTTGTCACCTATGGTGATATTAACGGTGATTTGCGTCATTTTTTATACGGTTTTGCAGTATTATGCCACATCGGTACTTGGTGAAACTAGCAATGCGGCTCTCATAGAAAGAGTTATGGCTTTGCGTATGCTTTTTAGTGGGCTCTTTTGTTTATTGCTGGGCTTTATGGGCGTTAAGCTCACGGGGCATGTGTGGCCTGCTGTGCTTGTGCATACGGCGGCTGTTTTGCTCTTGTTATTGTTGGATATTCCTTGGAATACTATGGTGCAAGAGTGGGAAATTACGGCGCTTATTTTGGCTGCTGTGGCGGCGCTGACGGGAGTAGCTGGAGGTATCACCTTGGCGCTTGTATGGCTACGCATAAAATACCCTTCGCCTCGTAGGCATGGGCGTCGGATGTAGTTTTAGGTATATATGAAAATCTGTCTTGTGGGGAATCAAGCGCGCGCCACCTATCTTTTTTGGGGAACGCTCATTCAGGCTATGCTCAGTCAAGGTCATGAAGTGCTTGTGATTGTGCCGCAGGGGGCGTCTTTAAAGGATATACAAGCCTTACACAGTTTGGGTGAGGAAGGCATAGAAGTGCTGACCTATCCTTTAGAAAGGCGTGGCTTGAATCCTTGGAAAGAAGCGCGTAGTTTTTTGGCTTTACGCAAAATTTTACGTGAGGAACAGCCAGATAAAATTTTTGCTACCACCATTAAGCCTATTATTTATGGCGCATTGCTCATGCGCTGGACTCTGGCACGCCATGAGCGAGCGCCTTTTTTTGCTTGCATTACCGGTCTTGGGTATATGTTTGAAGAAGGGAAAAGCTTTGGCGAAAAATGGCTTCGAGACGGTGTGAGTTTTTTATACTCCCTTGCTTTGCGCAGTGTGCGTAAGGTATTTTTTCAAAATGAAGAAGACAAAGAGCTTTTTATAACACAAGGCATTATTCCTTATACACATAAAGGAAAATGCGTGCTTTGTCGCGGCGCTGGTGTGAATATTCGACATTTTGCTTTACATGCGACATATCCTTCTACGCCGACTTTTTTGCTTATGGCGCGCCTTTTAGAAGCTAAGGGCTTACAGGATTTTGTGCTTGCGGCGCGTATTTTAAAAGGTTCATATCCCCATGCGCGTTTTCAGATTTTAGGACCACCAGAAAAAGGTGCGGGGGCTGTGCCTGTAGAGCAAGTGTACGCATGGCAAGAAGAGGGGAGTATTGAATATTTAGGGCAATGCGAAGATGTGCGCCCGCATATTACTCAAGCTTCTGTTATGGTGTTGCCTTCATGGCGCGAAGGTACACCTTGTGCTATTTTAGAGGGTATGAGTATGGGACGGGCGGCGGTGGTCAGCGATGTTCCGGGCTGTCGAGAGGTTGTTTTGCATGGAGAAAATGGTTTTTTAGTGCCGCCTAAAGACCCTGCTGCTTTGGCGCAAAGTTTAGAGCGTTTTTTACTGGCGCCGCAACTTATTGCGCATATGGGGAAAAAAGGGCGTAAGCGTGCAGAAAAATACTTTGATGCTAGTCATGTGGCGCATTTTTTGTTGAAAGAAATGGATATGTAAAAAAGGAATATTCTTATGAAATGTAAAATTATTTTTCTTAGTGTATTTGTTTTGTTATGTATGTCAGAGAGCGTTTTTGCGTGGGATGGATATGATTATGACTCAGGAAATCATGTGGAAATAGAAAGAGATAGCCTTGTAAGACGTGGTAATGAAATAGAATACTATGACCATGAAGACGGTGAGTATAAATACGGTGATGTTGAAAGCGTGCGTAGGTATGGAACTTCTGTAGAGGTAGAAGTATACGATCACGACAGCGGAGAATATCGCACATTTGAAATGGATGGTAACTAGTGCCTTGTACACACTAAATACATGGATTACTTCGCTTCGCTCGCAATGACCTTGATGAACACATAAAGTCATTGCGAGGAGCGTAGCGACGAAGCAATCTAGAAAATTTTTTGAAATCTATTCAATAAATAAAGCCACTTTCCCCCTAGAGGGCAAAGTGGCTTTATTTATTACTTTAAGACAAGTAATTTCTACCAAAAAGCCCAATTACCTGTATAGAGCACCCAAATACTCAAAGCCGCATTGGTGACAGCGTGGGCAAGAACGGCTTGTGTGACGCTGTTGGTGCGTTGCATAAGTACGGTGTATGCAATACCTGCCATAAAGCCTGCCAAGATAAGATAATGCTCTAAGGCAAAGAGCGCGTTCACTGCAAAAAAAGAAAAATAGCTGAAATGGGTGAGGGAAACTTTTTCAAAGTCTGAAGATTCAAGAATACGCAACAGCCACGAACGCCAGAAAAGCTCTTCAATAAGTGGCACAATGGCAACAGCGCCTAAAAAGCGACAGGCTAAAAAAGCTGTGCGAATGTGCCCATCTCCTGCCGCATTGGGATCAAAGACCACTGGCTCACCAAGGGCAGACCAGCTCCAATCCATATGAATCCAAAGCACAAAAACCACCAAGCCCACCACCAAAGAGAGGGCAGTATTTTTTATGTTGGCAAGGTCAGCCCAGCGGATTTCGCTACAACGTGGCAAAGCCCACAATAAGGCTATGGCTGTACACAGTGCTTTCACAGGATACAGCAGAGCGAGATTTTCATTGGTTGAAGGCAAAAGCCCTGTCATATCTCCTATTTCTGTAACAGCAATAAAGGACATAAACACGGCAAAAGGAAGGACGCGAGGAAAAGACGGACTTTTTAGCCATAAAAGAACATTCATACTAAACACCTTTCTCATTTTAAAGTATATACTATACCTATTTAATAGTTTTAGTATGAAGTCAAGATATATTGTGAAATGAATTCAGTATATTGTATGCAATTTTTAAAGTGAGGAAATACTTTATCAATAAACTTAGTATGTAACTTTATTGAAGTGCGTAATAAGCACGTGTGAGTGAGGGAGAATAGTTTTTTGCTGTTAGACGTGTTTCTTCGTAAAAGGGGGAAAGTTTCCTTTCCCCCATGAAAAACGATTTAAACTTCGTGTTCGCCTTCTTTGTCGGCGTACTGTTCAGCAATTTCGATAAATTCCTGCTCTAAAGCCACAAAGGCGTCAAGTACCGCAGGGTCAAATTGCGTGCCGTAGCCTTCAAGCATAATGGCTTTTGCTTTTTCGTGCGGCATGGGTGGCTTATAAACGCGGCGACTGGTTAAAGCATCATACACGTCAGCAACACTCATAAGTCGAGCGCACAGCGGAATATCTTCTCCGGCAAGACCTTGAGGATAGCCCTTACCGTCCCAACGCTCATGGTGACAATAGGCCACAAGACGGGCAATGCTCAAGAAAGAATCTGAACCTAGCTTAGAATCTGTGGATGAAAGCACAGCTTTGCCGCGTACGGTATGCTCTTTCATGATTTCAAATTCTTCTTCGGTGAGACGTCCTGGCTTTTGCAAAATAGAGTCAGGAATACACACCTTACCCACATCATGCAGGGGCGCAGAAAGACAAAGAAGTTCTCTTGTCTTTTGGTCTAATTCTGGCGCATATTTGTCTATTTTAGACATATATGTTGACAGAATTTCTACAAATCTTTGAGTACGCTTAATATGCAAACCTGTTTCGGGGTCACGCCATTCTGCAAGACTTGCCATACTTTCGATGGTGGCTTCTTGAGTGAGGCGTAATTCCTTGGTGCGCTCGTGTACAAGTTCGTCCAATTGGTCGCGGTGGCGTTTCAGTTCAATCTGATTGTCTACGCGTGATTGTACCAAGGAAGCACGGAAAGGCTTACTGATATAGTCCACACCGCCAAGAGCAAGCCCTTTGGCTTCTTCTTTTTCATTGCTTTGGGCAGTAATGAAAAGCACAGGAATATCACGAGTGTGTGGTGTTTTTTTCAGATTTTCACACACTTCATAACCGTCCATACCCGGCATAATAACGTCGAGTAAAATAATGTCAGGTTGCGGACTTGCTTTGGCAAGGCGCAAGGCGTTAGTGCCGTTGAGGGCAAACATAATGGTGTATTTATCACGCAAAAGTTCGCCAAGAATTCTAATATTTTCGGGAGCATCGTCCACTATAAGGATTTTGCTTCTATCTGCAGGAGCAGCTGTAGATGGCAACGCCGTCATATATATTCTCCAAAGTTAATGGCAAAAAGAGTTTCCTGTATAGTATTCACTCCTATGTATATGTCAAGATAAAACAGCTTATTTCTCTTGTAGGGCGTCAGCAATAGGGCTAGTCATATGCTCAGCAAGCTTTACAAGCAGAGCACTTTGAGCTTTGACCAATGTGGCATATGTTGTACCCGCAGACATGCTGTCCACAAAGGCGCCGCTGACCAATTCATTATTGTCATAGGTATGTACTGTCCAACGCGCATCTATGGTTACTTTACCGCCTATGGTTCCGTCTAAACGGTGTAAGAATACAAAAATCTTTTTAGCGTCGGCGGAATCGTCATCAAGAGATAAAAGCAACACTTCTCTTTCTAAAAGGGTATTCATAAGCACGTCAGACAACACGCGACGCGCACCGTCAGCAATATTTTCTCCCCAAGAATTGAAGTCAGAAATGGTCAAAGTAACACCATCAGCTTCACGTAAAGTGATACCGTTTCTGTCAAGATAGGCGGGGACTTTCACTTCTTGCAAGACGATTTTGGGCATTTTTTTGGTATTAGTAGCAGAAAGCTCCTTGGCAGGAGAAAGAACCTTGCTTTCTAAGGTATAAAAAGCTGTGGGAGGGCTTCCGCCGCATGCGGTTAACAGCGCCAACATACAAAGCATACATAGCATAAGGCTTATACGTGAATAAGACAGTGCGTTCATAATTACTTACTCCCTTTTCCTAAGATTAAAGCTTCTGGTTTGGTTTCTAAAAGTCGTGCCAATTCGCGGAAAGCACGTGCTGTGCGTGAAAATTCGTCAAGGGCATCGTGTATTTCTTGTAAGGTTTTAGAGTTGGGTGACACAATTTTATTGGCAGAACTCACCGTTTGCTCCAATTCTTTGGCCACTGCCGCAAAGGAGTTTAAGGCTAACTGTATGGCCGCCATAACTTCGGGCAATTGATTATCAAGAGTGACACTGGTGTCACCAAGAGCGTTAATAGCGCGCTGTAAATCGTCACGTAAAGAGGTGGCGCCTGTGGTAAGTTCAGCTGTATTTTCAAGAGTTTTACGCAGTGCCGCCAGAGATTTGTGTAAATCTTCTGAGGTGCTGAGCTGAGCAAAGCCGTCAAGGGCGGCATTGAGAGAGCGCGACATATCTTCAAGGGGAAGACTAGTGAGGGTGCGTTCAAATTCGTCAAAGGTGGAGGGGATAGTGGGGATTTCACGCGCGTGATCGGTGGAGTGGTAACGCGCTGGAGTTTCGGGGAAGAAGTTTAACTCCACATCGTATTGCCCTGTAACAATACTGCGCATATGCAAGCGCGCCCGCAAGCCGCGTTGAATCATGCGTTGCATAAGCACAGAACGGGCACTGGCTGAACTCGTACCGTCTGCACCGTCAAAGGCTATGCTATCGGCATTGATTTTAACATGCACAGGGATGGTGATTTCTTCGTCGCGCGGATTGGCTACCAATAGAATTTGCGTCACAGTTCCCAAGGGCACACCACGAAAGACTACCGGCGCCCCCAAGGACAGACCGTTGACGGAGCCTTCAAAATACAGCACGTATTCAATATCATCACTAAAAAAGTTTTTACCGCCAAGGGTCATAATACAGACCAACAAAAAAATGATACTGCCAAGGACGAAACCGCCTATGGTCGTTTTACTACTTCTTTTACTCATATTTTTTCCTTACGTACAGATTCTCCACGGGTGAGGAAGTTGAGCACCACGTCAGGAGTGTGTGCATTGGCAAGAAGCTCTTTAGGCGCGCCGAGGGCTGCCATAGTGCGCGTGCCTGCGTCTAAATACAAAGCTGTATCTGCAATGGCAAAAAGCGAAGCCAATTCGTGCGTGACAACAACAAAGGTTTTTTTCAATGTTTCACGCAACTCTAAAATCAAATCATCCAGCATACGCGCACTGACAGGGTCAAGCCCCGCCGAAGGCTCATCCAGAAAGACAATTTCGGGGTCAAGGGCTAAAGCGCGCGCTAAGCCAGCGCGTTTACGCATACCACCGCTGATTTCTGAAGGGTAATAGTCTCCAAAACCCGCCAAACCTGCCAAAGCTAGTTTCAGCTCCGCTTGTTCGTGAATTTCCGCCTTACTCAAGGATGTATATTGTTCCAAAGGTAAGGAAACATTTTCATTCAAGGTCATGGAACTCCACAAAGCACCGCCTTGATATAAAACGCCAGCACAGCGCATAATTTCTTGGCGTGTGTCTTCATCGCCAGGCCAAAAGGGAATATCTGAATAATGTATACTGCCTTGAGCTGGTTCTTTCAGCCCCATGAGCACGCGAAGCAGGGTACTTTTTCCGCATCCACTGCCGCCCATAATGATGAAAATTTCGCCTTTATGCACATTAAAGTTCACATCTTTCATCAAAATACGCGAACCATAGCCTACTTCTAACTCTCTGGCAGAGATGAGGATGTTATTGTCTATACTCATATGGCGAGCCTATTGCATATGATGGTGATGATGGCAGTGGCAACAATGATACCCACAATGGAGTTGACCACAGCGGATGTAGTGGCTTGCCCCACAGCCTCGGCAGAACGTCCACAACGTATACCTTGATAACAGCCGGCAATGGCAATGATGGCGCCAAAAACTGTACCGTATATTAAGCCTATAAAAAGATGTATAATAGGCACATAGGCAATGGTGGCTGATACATATTCTTGAGGGCTGAGGTCAAGCATAAGCGTGCCCACCAAAAAACCTCCCAACATGCCCATAAAATCCGCATAGAGTGTGAGCAAGGGCGCCATACACACTAGGGCAAAAATGCGTGGCAATACGAGAAAGTCCACAGCAGAAAAGCCAAAGGTTTTTAACGCGTCCACTTCTTCATTGACTTGCATAGTGCCGATGAGGGCGGCATACGCTGCGCCAATGCGTCCGCTCATAACTATGCCCACCATAACAGCACCCATAACGCGCAACATTCCGATGGAAACCAAGGGCGCCACATAACGCTGTGCGCCAAATTGCGTTAATTGGATAGCGCCTACAAAGGCTAAAATAAGCCCAAAAAGTAGGGAGGTGATGGACACAATGGGTAGGGATTTAGCGCCACATTCTTCAATGGCGGCCCACACATCTTGGCTGCGAATATCGGCTTTGCCGCGTAAGGCACGCCAAACCCCTTGGGTTATTTCGCCCAAGAACTCTAAGAAAGCATAATATTTTTCAGAGGCTTCGCTCTTATAATTTTTCCAGCGTTGCCAAAAACTGTAGCTCATGGGCACATGTTCTACATCATTTTGACTTTGCACGCGAAAAGCCATGTCTAAAAGCTTTTGTAGGCCTTGGGATAAGTGGGAAACGTCAGTTGCGAGAGTGTATTCTTTGCTACTCTGGATCAGGCGTACCAGTAAAGCCAGTAAGGAGGTATCCCACGCATCAAGATCTTTCTCAAAAAAGATAATACGCTTAAAATGGGGTTCTTGCATGGTTTTGAGCAAAGGTGTCACATCTGGCAACGACGTGGAGATATTCCATGTACCGGAAAAGGTGACGTGCAGCTCTCCGTTCATGCGCTCTATGGTGATTTGTGCAGTTTTCGGCATAGTCGCTATATATTCTTCATAAATTATGGGTAAATTGTTTTTTGCACCATGCCCTATCTTAGGTATATTGACAACAAAAAATACTCGCCTATTTTGGTAAGGATTGCCGCCTAGGTTGCAATTTTTTTTGTATACATAGACAGGGCGCGGCGCATACAGTAATAAGAAAGCAAACAGGGGAAATTTAAGATGACTTTTGCTTGAGTCTGGTCTATGTCAAGAGGGTATTTTATACATTAACACATCAACACATTATAATAAACGCAATGGAGTTCATAATGGAAAAATCAAAAGTTTATTTTACAGATATGCGCTGTAAAGTTGGTACCAGCTTACAAATGAAGCTAGAAAAGCTTATCCGTAAAGCGGGTATCACCACCATGCCTCTTGACGGAAAATTTGTTGCCATTAAAATTCACTTTGGCGAGCCTGGCAACTTGTCTTTCTTACGTCCTAACTTTGCCAAAACTGTGGTGGATGTGTTGTTAGGTGAAAAAGCTAAACCTTTCTTAACTGACTGTAATACTTTGTATGTGGGACGTCGTAAAGACGCTCTTGAGCACATCTCTGCTGCTTATGAAAATGGCTATTCTCCCTTTTCTACAGGTTGTCATGTGATTATTGCCGATGGTCTTAAAGGCACAGATGATGTGATAATCCCTCTTGAAGGCACAACCTACTGTACAGAAGCGCGTATCGGGCGCGCTGTGATGGATGCTGACGTGGTTATTTCCTTAAATCACTTCAAAGGGCATGAAATGACAGGCTTTGGTGGTGCTATTAAAAATATCGGCATGGGCTGCGGAAGCCGCGCCGGTAAGATGCATATGCACAGCGACGGTACGCCTACAGTATTGAGTGAAAAATGTCGTAAGTGCGGCGTGTGCATAGGCTATTGTGCGCATAATGGTATTTCTTACAATGAAGACAAGCTTGCTGTTATTAATGCTGATAATTGTGTGGGCTGTGGTCGATGTATCGGAGCCTGTAACTTTGACGCCATTGAAGCGCCTTTCGACGCCAATGGCGATACGCTCAACTGCCGCATGGCTGAATATTCCTTGGCAGTGCTTAAAGGTAGACCGCATTTCCATATCAGTATAGTCAACCAAGTGTCTCCGTACTGTGATTGTCACGCGGAAAACGACGCGGCTGTCGTGCCAGATATTGGTATGTTTGCTTCCTTTGACCCTGTAGCTTTGGACAAAGCTTGTATTGACGCTGTTAATGCCGCACCTGCCATAGGTACATCTGCCGCCAGCGACTGCGGCTGTGCGCATGGGCATATTGGCGACCACTTCAAAGCCATTCACCCCACAACCAACTGGCGCTCGCAATTAAGCCATTCTGAAAAGATTGGTCTTGGACAAAGTGAATACGAGCTTATTACTATAAAGTAATAATGTATGTTAAAAGAATAGGGTGCGTGGTGTTTATCCTCGCACCTTATCTTTTTGTAGAGTAATTTTAAGGAGAGACAAACAGCATGAACACCTTGTTTTTAGATTTTGATGGTGTGTTATTTAACAGTGTGAAAGAAGCCTATATATTGTCAAATCATGTATATGCAGGAGCAGACCTTTTTGCACCTGTTAACGAGGAAGAGTTTAAAATCTTTTCTGATAACCGCTATTTGATCCATGATTCTTGGCATTATTATTATATTATCAAATTGCTGAAAGAAGGCGTTACAGATATGAAAGACGCCTATCCGCAACTTTTACAGCAAAGAGATACGGAAAAAGACACAGCATTTAATAAAGCCTTTGTGCAAGCGCGTAAGGATCTTATCAATGAGCATTATGATTTTTGGATAAATCTTGATACGCCGTATCCTTTTTTAGATGAAGTAAAAAGAATACATGACAATAGCTTATTGGATGTGGTCATGGTTTCTTCAAAGAATGTGCTTGCTGTGGACACCTCCCTAAAAAAATACGGCATTGAGCTAGATGCTAGCAAAATTTTTGGTAAGGAAGATTTGTATAATTTCAATAATAAAGGGCATTTTTTACGCGAATACGTAGCAAAGCACGGCATTACAAAATCTTTCTTTGTGGAAGATTCGCAAGAAAACTTAGACAAATGCGCAGATATTGCAGGTTTGACCCCTTTATTAGTCAGCTGGGGCTATATTTCTCCTGAGCAAAAGGGTTTGACAGAGCAGGAAATCTTGGCCATTGTGGGCGCCTAATACGCTTTTATAAAAAAATTTCCTTCTCGCCGATACTGAATATATTTTTGGTATCGGCGAAATTTTTTGTGCTTTGGTGGTACAGGGCTGTGATAGATAAAAAAGTTCTTTTGGTGTTATTATGTGTGTCGTGTATTTGGGGCATTCACCCCACAGTGAGCAAGATACTTCTTTCCTACGCCACACCAGAAACGCTTATTGTTATTCGTTTTGGTTTAAGCTCCTTAACCATCTTTGCCTATTTGTTTTTTACAAAACAATTTCGCCTGCCCTCATGGAAACACTTTTTTTCCTTTCTTCTTTTGGGATTGTTGTCCGTCAATATTGCCAATACCTGCAACCTTGAAGGCTTAAAATATTCTAGTGTTACTAATTGTTCATTGATCACCTCCACAGCGCCTTTACTTATTTCTGTGGCGGCGTATATTTTTTTGAAAGAAAAATTGTACAGATTACAATGGTTGGGAATATGCATTGTAGCATTGAGCACCATGTTTCTTATTACAGGCGGTGACTTAACGCAGCTTTTTGCGGCGCAGTATAATAAGGGAGATATTATCTTTCTTGTGGGGCAAATAGCGTGGGCGGCGTATACGCTTATTTCAAGCAGATTGGCAAAAAACGCGCGCTTACTGGACATGATAGCGTGGTCTTCACTGTTAGGCGTTTGTATAAGCTTTGGTTATTCCTTTTGGGCTGACACCCTTGTAATGCCTATTTTGACACTGAATTCTATAGCCGCACTTACTTTTTCCATTTGGATAAATTCCATGTTGTCCTTTGTGCTTTGGAGCTATGCGGTGAAACATGCAGGAAATCAAATTTCCAGTATTTTTATAAATTTAGCTACGCTTATTTCCATCTTCTTGGGTATTTTTATTTTGAATGAGCCTGTAACTTCTGCTGTTATTTTGGGCAGTATAGGCATATTGAGCGGCGTTTTCATGCTCACGCAGTATAAAATGATTCTACTATGGCATCAAAAACTTTTTTATTTGAATAGGGAAAAAAGATAGTTTTGTTTATAGCGTTTCACAATAGGTAAAGGCATGGATTGCTTCGTCGCTACGCTCCTCGCAATGACTTTGATTAATATGTTGTGTCATTGCGAGCGTAGCGAAGCAATCTATGTCTTTTTTTAATAGCTCTTAGTTAGGTGTGATATTTAAAATATCCAAAGCAGTGATTTCTTCTTCTGCCACGCGAGCCGCTTCTGCCATAATTTGACCTTCATTGCTCTTCCATGTTTCAAGAATCTGCTTTTTGAAGTCTTCACCAAAAGCCGTGAGCTGTTCATTACACAGCTTAGTCAATCTGTCTTCGCTGAACATGCGTTTGCGTAAAATGCCGGGGGTAGGCACAAGTAAGACCTTATCCACCACCCACTTATTCAAGTTAAAGACTTTCATGAGTACAAGCCCGCCCACACCAAGCACAGTGGCTGTGATGGGAGCACCAGACGCCGCCAAGGCAACCAAGCCAGGGCCTGCCACCATAGTGGCCATTTCTGCGGCATTGCGATCTTGGCTTAAGGTAGATTTACCGAGTACTTCGCCCATTTGGGTGACGAAGTTATTCATGGCGGCAGAAATCCACGTTTGTTCTAAGCGTTCGGGCACAATGGGAATACCTTTTTCGTGAAACCAATTTTTCAACTCACGGCGGCATGCGTCTACAATTTGGCGTCCCATGCGTGCCATGGCGGCGTCAAGTAATTGCTGAATGCGCACTTCTTCTTTAAGTAAGTTATTAGCAATGCCTTCCATAAGGGTATTTAACGGGCCGCCGTGGTCGCGGTAACGGCGAAACTCTGGCATAAGGATAACATCGCGCAAGAAATTGCCCATTTCTTGAAGCAACATTTCAGAGCCATTTTCTAAAATACGCTCAATGGCATGACGGCGAATACGGTCTGCTAAAAATGTACCCAATTCTTCTTTGAGTATACGACGCCCTTCACGTAAATGTGTGGAAAGCTTGTCATACTGCGCCAAGCCTTTGGCAATATCTGCATAAGGCTCGTCACCCATAAGGATTTTTGTTTCTGCGCCTAAGTTTTGGCGCACCACATCGGTCACAAAAGGCCAAGCGCTGCTGCCACCTGTTAACAAAACCTGTGGCATGGTGGCTAAAGGAGGATAGGCTTGATCGTCAGAAGAGTATAAGGCGTTTTGGCGCACATCTTTCAGTGTTTCTAAAAAGGCGTCTTCAAACCAAGAAATCAAATCTGTGCGTTTGCCTGCCAGTAAACCTTGACCGCGTACGGAAAGCCCCGCGCGTTCGCCGTGCTCTTGCAAGGATTCTAAAAATTCTGGCGTAGGCACATAAGAGCCCGCTCTTTCCATAAAATCTGACCACGTGACATTTTCAATGTAGGCAGAACTTTCTTGAGTTTTTTTGCCGTCAAAATAGCTCCAGCGAACACGCACGGTAATGCTTTGCTCGCGGTCTTCTGCCATAGCGGCAGAAAATTCTTCTTTAGCGCGACGACACGCTACCCAATGCACATAATATTCATTATTTTCTTGTTGTAATTGTTTTTCTAATTCTGGATGACGTTCTAAGAGTATTTGATAAAAGAGGTCGTCAAAAAGGCGCCCGCCATACAGCATATCCCCATGACGTCCCACCACATCGGCACGGCGCAAATAGGCAAAGTCGCACGTACCGCCGCCAAAGTCCACGGTAAGCACGCCTTTAGCCGCTTGTGAAGGGGGAAGAGCGCCATTGGCAATATAGTGTAAAAGTGCCCCTACAGGTTCACGTAAAAATTGCGCATTGTGCCAGCCCGTACTGTGTAAGCATTGGCGCAACACTTGCTGATAGTGATTTTCCGCTTGCGAGGGAACACCTACCAAAATATAGCTGTTAGCAGTGTCGTCTTCTGTTGCTTTGGGCTTGGTAAAAGCGGCGGAAGCGTCAGCGCTGTCTGTGCTTTCTATAGGTGTCACGTCTGTGATACGACTGCGTAAGAGCCATAAAAAATCCATCATCCAGCGTTTAGCCTCGCCTTTAACAGCAATGTCGGGCTTAAATTGGCTGTGCAAGCTGTAGCTTTGGCGCTCACTTTGTGTGGCTTCACCAAATTCGTATTCAGCGGCAGAACCAATAAGGAAGGGATCGCCGTCTTTATACAAAATCAATGTGGGTATAGCACCGCCAAGGGCAGGATTATGCCAACCTTGAGGCTTGATAACGTGTACTTGTCCATTGTTAATACTTTCATGACATGCGGTGACACAGGTGTTGCTGGTTCCCAAATCCATTGCCATGACGCGATTTATCTTTTGCATATTATTTCCTCACCTTGCGTACTGTTCCCTTGCGCGTAAGTAAACCTTGTTCTATGAGCGGTGGCTCGTCCACAAAACAGGCATCACCCACAGCGATATGTCCCAAGGGTGTATAGCGCTCGGCAAGCTCATCTGTCCAAAATAGTTTACCTTGTTCGCGAGAGACTTCTATGCCCAAACGGCGCAGACGCTCTTCTAACCATTGCCCACGCGCTTGGGGCAATTCTCCGGCTAAGGAGTACAACTCTATACCTACTTTTTTCCATGCCGCTTTGGCAGGGTCATTTTTTAGATGCATATTTTCATACAGTAAAGGCCCCACAAGGCTGGCTCCTGCCCACCATTGGCGCACTGCCATATGAAGTTTTTCTG
>CAYJFR010000021.1:0-13931 GCA_964369335.1 uncultured Desulfovibrionaceae bacterium
CAACAACGGATTCATATCTGGCAATGCCAACATGCCTCCAGCGGGCTTGTCTCCATGATAAAAGAGCACAAAAAATTGCGGATCTAAAATATCTTTTAAAGCTTTCACATGATTTTCTGCTTCAGCCAAGGACATGGGCGTAAAGCCCCAATTCTTCGCCCAGCTCTCTTTAAAAATATCCAACATAGTATGAATATCTTCACTCATGGTAGCCTTAGAGGCACAGCGCCATGTAAATTCTTCGCGCTTTTTAACAAGCTCCACCTGCTCCGCCAACCAATCAGGCAGCTGTAAATTGTCTTTATGCATTTCATAAGCAAAAAGGTCTTGCTCTTTACGCATATGCCAGCTTTCCGCCAAAGCAGGATAATAATCATGATTCCACGGCATCATAACACAAGGCGCCAAATCAAAACCGCCCACCAACATGCCACATGTATAATTGGTTGAAGGATTTAACGGCCCGCGCATGTATTCCATACCTTGCTCTTTAAGCCACGTTCCCGCAGCAGTAAAAAGGGCATGCGCCGCTTTTTTATCATTATAACACTCAAAAAATCCCCACGCGCCGCAACGCTGTCCTGCGTATTCATTATACGCAGCGTCCACAATAGCCGCAATGCGCCCTACCACTTGTGTTCCGCGCATGGCTAAAAAGAGCTGGCGAGACGCTGTTTCCCAAAAAGGATGCTTGCCCACCGTGAGCAATTTTTGTTCATCCTTACGTAAAGGCGGAACCCAGAGGGGCGCATTAGCATAAATATCCCAAGGCAAAGAGAAAAATATTTTTTCCTCGTGCGGTGTAGTCACAGGAATAACAGTTATATTTGCCATAATGTCCCCCAAAAAAATCTCGCCCAAAAAGGTTTTATCCTATTGTTACGCATGTTACTTTGTTTTTTCCCACCATGTGGCATCAGGGCCGTTGAACCACCAATAATGCGAAGGTGTTTGTAAAACCACTTCCGCAATTTCTTTACCATAGGAGGTACGCACGCGCTTCACGGCGCTGTCAATCCATTGCCACGCAAAGCTATTGCCCTTTTCTGTTTCACATTTAAGATTAAAAATCATATCCAGTTGGTCGGCATCGTGTGCCAAGGAAGATTCAAGACTGGAATGCTCTTCAAGCTCATCCCAATAAGAAAGAATATCTTCTTGTAAACCAGTGCCTTCGGTGGCGTGTTGCATGGCACGGCGAGCGTTGGTGGAATTGTACATCTTATTCACATAATTAAAGTCGCCAGTGCGCGCTTCTGCCAAATCGTGAAAAAGACATAAGAACACCGTACGCGCCACATCGGCTCCTGCCATTTTTGCCAGCGCAAAGCCAATAACAGACACGCGGTGCGAATGTTCAGCTACGTTTTCTTTACCCGTTCCCAAAAATTGATAGCCTGTGCGCGGAGTCATGCGCAACATTCCAACTTCATTTATAAAATCAACTAAACGCTGTGTTTGCGAACGCTGACGTAAATGCGCCAAAGCATCACAAGACTGAGGCGCTTTTTGCCCTGCATCAGATGAAGACATAGAAATCCTTATAATGTAAAAACGTCAAAATGTACGCTTAAAGGGTGTTCTGTCCCAATTGTAAAAGAAAAAATTCCAATACATGCCCATGAAAAGCCTCATGAGCAGAACGGCGTACTTCTGCTGTGGCTGTACCACATAAATCTGGTAAATCTTTACGCAAAGCCGGCGGACATGCCGACATAAGATCACGCGTATCAATATTATCTATGGACAAAAAAACGGACTGTTGCGGAAAAATATCCTGCACCGTGCTTTCATTCCATATTTTCTTTGCCAAATCTTTTTCTGTTTCCAAAAGCAACAAAGGGCTTTTCACAGCTTGCAAGGCTTTTTTTGTTATTAAAAAATCATACTTAGGCGACACAGCCACAATAGCTTTTATACGCGCATCGGCAAAGCTTTTCCCATAGGGTGGCAAACTGGGCAACATTTTTTGCACATGCCCTTGCGCCCATGCATTGCAATACGTTGTGGACTGCGGCACTTGTACGCAATAATTCTCCCACCCTTGACTGTCAAGCATAGCACCGCCCAACAAAAGCGAAGTGGTGGCCCCTGTACCATAACCCAAAAGCCCTATACGGCTAGGGTCAATCATAGAACGTACTTCTTCATGCGTAGTTGCCATATCAAGCACCACGCGCAACTCATCCCATCTTTCTTCCAATTGTTGCCAACGAAAATTGGATTTCATGCGCTGTAAATTGTCATTTTTATGGTCAGGCGCCATGACAACAAAACCAAATGTAGCCAATAAGGCGGCGCTTTCATGATAAGAAAAGCGTGAAGAAGCGGAGTCGTGAGAAAGAATAATAAGAGGAAAACGCCCCTCAACGGCACGCCCAAAACGCACCACATTTAAGCGCCAATCTCCATAGGCTGTTCTAGAAGGCTTACTCTTGGTAGGATACCACACACTGACATCGGCGCGGATTTTTTTATGCACATCCCAAACGCCAATGGTTTTAAAGGCTGGAGAAAAGGGCGCATCGGCAGCAAAAGCCCTTTGCTCAAGCCCCACAAAAGCACACATACCCACGCACGCCACAGCAACGAGGCAGCGGCGTACGAATTTGGTTTGTATCCTTCGTAAAAAAGAGAACAATGGTGCTGTATATTTTTTTACGTGCATATTTTTCTAAAACTTTGCCGCCTGTTACACATTAGCAGTCACTGATAACCGTACCAAGAGCTTCGTCTTGCAACAAATAGCGCTGTAAAGAAGCTTCTGCACGCCCATCTAAAATAAGCGCACGCTTACAACCTGCTTGCAAAGCGTGTAAGCAGGCATCCACCTTGGGGATCATGCCCCCATAAATGACGCCTTCTTCTTTTAATTGTGCTATGCTTGCCGTATCAAGCTTTGGTAAAAGATTTTTCTCATTGTCCAATACACCAGGCACGTCAGAAACCAAGACAAAATAATCTGCTTGCAAAGCGCCCGCAATGGCACCAGCGGCGGTGTCAGCGTTAACATTAAGATTCTGTCCCGTGGGGCTTTTGGCCACAGGCGCAATAACAGGGATGAAATCACCCTGTAATAAGCATTGCACCACGTCATCATGAACTTTTTGCACCTCGCCCACAAGACCAAGCTCTTGGCGCAGTACATCACCCTGCAATAAACCGCCGTCTATGCCACAAATACCCACAGCATTACCACCAGCTTCTTGTACAAGGGATACCACAGCTTTATTGACCTGCCCTAAAAGCACCATCTCCACCACATCCATAGTTTCTGCTGTGGTGACACGCAATCCGTCCACAAAATGGCTTTCTATATGAAGGCGCTTGAGCATTTTATTAACATGAGGGCCGCCGCCATGAACAATAACCACGCGCATACCCTTTTTCACCAATTCTACAATGCTTTGCGCAAAAGGCGCACGCAATGCCTCATCGTCCATGGCGTGCCCGCCATATTTTACAACCAATGTTGCCATATCTTTCCTCAACTACATTTGTGGCACAAGGTCAGTCAAGGTAGCTACCATAACAGCCTTAATGGTATGCATGCGGTTTTCTGCTTCGTCAAAAGCCACATTGGCAGGAGATTCAAACACAGAATCGTCCACTTCCATAGCTTCAATACCGTATTTTTGATACAAAGATTCGCCGATTTCCGTATCTCTGTTATGGAAAGAAGGCAAGCAATGCAAGAATTTACAATCAGGATTATGTGTAAGATCCATAGTCTTTTGCGTTACTTGGTAATCCCGCAATTTCGCAATGCGCTCTGCCCACACACTTTCAGGCTCGCCCATGGAAACCCACACATCAGTATAAATAAAATCGCAACCGTCAACGCCCTCAGCAATATTATCTGTAAGGGTGATTTTTGCGCCAGTTTCTGCGGCAATCTTTTGTGCAGTGGCGACCATTGCTTCTTCTGTTTGCGAACCTTCAGGCGCAATGGAACGAAAATCCATACCCATTTTAGCCGCACCTATCATAAGCGAATTGCCCATATTATAACGAGCGTCACCAATATAAGCAAAACGCATTTCGTTCAAAGGCTTGGCGCAATGCTCTTGCATGGTCAAAAAGTCTGCTAAAATTTGCGTGGGATGAAATTCATTGGTCAAACCGTTCCACACAGGCACAGAAGAATACTCTGCCAAGGTTTCCACAAGCTCTTGCCCAAAGCCACGGTATTCTATACCGTCATACATACGTGCCAGTACACGCGCTGTATCAGCCATGGATTCTTTTTTACCAATTTGTGAACCAGAAGGCCCCAAATATGTTGTATAAGCGCCTTGGTCACGGGCGGCCACTTCAAAAGCGCAACGCGTTCTTGTGGAATCTTTTTCAAAAAGAAGCGCAATATTTTTACCCTTAAGGTATTGCACTTCTGTTCCTGCCTTTTTGCTAGCTTTTAGATGCGCCGATAAACGAAGAAGATAAGCTATTTCTTCACCGGTAAAATCTAATAACTTTAAAAAATCTCTGCCTTTAAGGTTCATAGCTTACTCCCTTCCCCACAAAAAAATGTATACATAGCTCTACACAAAGATAGAGAGAAATCACCAAAGAAAAGGAAAGCATAGACTTTTTACGCCCACGTGGCAAGAAATAAGTGCGACACTGTAGGCTTGAGTTATTACTATCTGAGCAAAAAAACTAAAAAAAGGCGAAGCTCTTATGTAAAGAACTTCGCCTTATATTTCTTTATGTTCTGCTAAAAATAATGCTTTACAGCCTCGGCCAAGCGTAAACACAAGTCTGCTTTATTTAAAGTATACAAGTGAATACCAGGAGCGCCACCCTCAATCAATTGACGGATTTGACGTACAGCAAAAGCAAGCCCCGCTTCTCGCACTGCCTCTTCACCGCCTTTATTAAATGCCGATTCTAGCTCAAGATAGAGCTTACCGGGAATATTAGCGCCGCACATAGAAAGTAAGAACTTCAAAGAAGCCAAGCTTTGTATGGGTAAAATACCAGGAATAACAGGTGTATTAATACCTTCTTGGCGTAAAGCGTCCACAAAGTCAAAATACTCACGCACATCAAAGAACACCTGTGTCACCACAAAATCCGCCCCTGCGCGAATTTTAGACAAAGTATACGCTCTGTCCAAAGCGAACGTAGGCGATTCTGGATGCGGTGAAGGATAACCCGCCACAGCAATACCCATTTGAGGCTCTACCCTACGCATATAGCGCACAAGGTCTTCCGCATATCGAAAACCGCTTTCTGCTTCAGCTTTAGCGCAGGCTTCCTCTTGCCCCTTGGGAACATCACCGCGCAAAGCCAGTACATTATTGATGTCCGCTTGCTGTAAGCTTTGCAAAAAGGCATTGATACGCGCCGAATTAGCTCCCACACAGGTTAAATGTACTAAAGGCTCTAAACCCATTTGACGAATACGTGTGGCTATTTCTAAGGTATTGTCTTGTGAAGAACCGCCAGCTCCGTAAGTCACCGAAGCAAACAAGGGGTTAAGTGTAGATAACTTTTCCACACAAGAAAAGAAATCCGGCCACTGCTCACTATTTTTAGGAGGAAAAAATTCTAAGGAATAAAAAGGCTTCTTGGAACTTTGTATGCTTTCTATGATTTTCATGCGACAATCCTTTGTAAAAGTGTTACCTAACTATATCAATATAACTTGATATGTCAATATATACTTTAAGCTACCAAGAACTCTCCGCACAAAAATTTCTTGATAAAAGCTCAATAATTGTGCATAATATTCCGTAATATACATAAAGATGCACTGTATTTGACCCTCTAACCCCCTTTGAGACTGGTATGAAGCTGTGTTCTTTTTTCAAAAAAACTCTTCTTTGCTGCCTCTTGGCAGGAGTTGTGTCACACGCTTCTCCTTGCACGTATACGCACGCGCAAGACAATCCGCAACAGCCAGCCATTGAAAATAGTACAGAAAATGTAGGCGTAAGACCGCCATACACTATAATAACAGCTCCGCAACCGTCTACGCAGCTCTTTCCGCAAGCGCCATGGCGCACATTAGAACAAGGCTTAGATGCCGCTACGTTTACCCTTAAAGCGCACAACAACACCCAGCTTGAAATACTGCGCTTTGACCCACGTCATTTTACTTTTGTTTTACACAGTACCACTCAGGACGACTCCGCACCTAAAACTCTTGACCAATGGGCGCGTACTGAAGATGTAGTGGCCGCCATTAATGCAAGTATGTATTTACCAGACGGGCGCACAAGTACAGGCTATATGCGCAGTGGCACACATATAAATAATAAACGTATTTCCAAAGCCTTCGGAGTTTTTTTCTTGGCACAACCCACTAAGGAAGGCTTGCCCTTTGCGCAACTTATAGAAAAAGACGACCCTGACTACAATAAAGCCATAGACAATTACACCGTGGTCATACAAAACTTTCGCCTTATTAATGCACAACGCCAAGTACTTTGGGCGGCAGGCGGACAAAAACATTCCATAGCCGCTGTGGGTGAAGACGGACGCGGCAATATTCTTTTTTTGCATTGTAAACAACCCATAGAAGCTCACGCCCTAGCCCAAGAACTTTTACGCCTCCCTTTAGACATTCGCACCGTTATGTATGTGGAAGGCGGCGCCCAAGCGGGCATGGTGTTACGCCAAAATAACCAAAACACTTTTTGGGGTGGAAGTCATCCGGCAGAAATGCTCATTGGCACTGTGAGTGTTGCGTTACCAAATATTTTAGGCGTCAAAAGAAAAATGCCTCTTAAATGATAATAATTCCTAATAAATATAGCTATCTATTCTTATTAGCTTTTTTTCAAAAAAACATGGACAATAAGCACAGTTTCCAGTAATGTCTACGGCAGGTTATCCAAACCTATAACTCATAAAAAAGAGGGATATCATGACTCAACTGCTTGAAATGTATGCCTGTAAACAATGTGGAAATATCGTAGAAATCATTCATGCCGGTGAAACAGCCCTTGCCTGCTGTGGCGAAGATATGAAGCACCTTAAAGAAGGTGTTACAGACGCCGCACAAGAAAAGCATGTACCTGTAGTGGAAAAAACAGCTCAAGGCTATAAAGTCACTGTAGGTAGTGTAGCTCACCCCATGGATGAGAAGCATTATATTGAATGGATTGAACTTATCGCCGATGGCGTAAGTTATACAAAGTTCTTGCAACCTGGCCAAGAGCCTGTGGCAGAATTTTGTATCACAGCCGACACAGTGACGGCGCGTGAATATTGTAACCTTCATGGTCTCTGGAAATCTTAAAAAAGAGGTTAGTATGGAAAAGTACACATGTAATGTTTGTGGTTATGAATACGATCCAGCAGCCGGCGACGAGCCCAATGCAGCCGCTGGCACATCTTTCGCAGATCTTCCCGAAGATTGGGTTTGCCCAGTATGCGGCGTAGATAAAAGTAATTTTAGCCCAAGCTAAAAAAATCTTTTGACTTATATCGACTAAAGGCAGTGCAGATGTACTGCCTTTAGTTCTATAAGCCCTGTAAAAGTCCATACAAAGCAAGTCATGATGCAGTTAAATACGGACTAAAAAAGCCTTTTTACATCACATATATTGAAAAGAGAGATAAGAATGCAACCAGTAGAAGTTAAAAAAGATATATATTGGATCGGTGCTGTGGACTATGACAACCGTGATTTTCACGGCTATTCCCTATCTCCACGCGGCTCTACCTACAATGCCTATATGATTAATGACAGCAAAAAAGTCGTCATTGACACCGTTGCCAAACACGCCGCAGGAACCATGCTGTGCCGCCTTGCTAAAATCTGCAAGCCAGAAGAAGTAGATTATCTTATCTGCAACCATCTAGAGCTTGACCATGCCGGCGCCTTGGCTGAGGTCATAGAAGCGTGCAAGCCTGAAAAAGTTTTTGTATCAACCTTAGGTATGAAATCTCTAGAAGGCTATTTCCCCGCCAAAAATTGGCCTTTGCATGTGCTTAAAACTGGCGACACCCTTAATATAGGGCAAAGAAATTTACACTTTGTGGAAACACGCATGCTTCACTGGCCAGACAGCATGGTGACTTACGTGGCAGAAGACAAAGTGCTCTTTAGTAATGACGCTTTTGGGCAAAATATCGCCTCTACAGAGCGTTTTGGCGACGAATTTTGCAAAGAGCAAATATTACAAGCTGTTAAAGAATATTATTACAATATTGTTTTGCCCTTTTCTCCTCAAGTACTCAAAGCCATTGAAACCCTCGGCACTTTAGAAATTGACGTCATCGCCCCCGACCACGGTCTTATTCACCGCGGTAAAGATAGTGTGGACTTCATTGTCAACGCCTATAAAGACATGGCTTTACAAAAAACGCAAAAACGCGCCCTTATTGTCTATGATACCATGTGGCATACCACAGAAAAAATGGCTACTGCCATAGGCAGTGGACTTGAAGAAATGGGCGTGCCTACGCGTATTATGTCTTTAAAAAATAATCACCATAGCGCAGTTATGACAGAATTGGCAGACTGCGGCGCTGTTGTTGTGGGCAGTCCAACTCACAATAATAATATTTTACCCTATGTGGCTTCTATGCTCACCTATATGAAAGGTTTACGTCCACAAAATCGTGTGGCGGCAGCCTTTGGTTCTTATGGATGGTCTGGAGAAAGTCCTAAAATTGTTTACGAATGGTTGGCTTCCATGGGTATGGAAATGGTAGGAGACCCAGTCAAACATCAGTGGGGTCCCACACATGACAGCACCAAAGCTTGGCATGAATTTGGTAAAAGTATAGGTGAAGCCCTCATTAAAAAAATTGCGTAAAAACGTGTTTTTCGGTAGGCTGTTAAAAAAAATTTTAACAGCCTTTTTTTTGACACAATTAAGGCTCATTATGGTGAATACCTAACCTTTCAAGCCCATACGAGCACAACATATGCCTTTAAATATTGCTATTTTAGCTTCAGGAAGCGGCAGTAATGCCCAAGCCATCTTTGATAAAATTGACGCCGGTCATCTTGACGCACAAGTGAGCCTTGTGATCAGCAACCGCCCCGGCGCTCAAGTGCTTGAAAGAGCCAAGAAGCACTCCATCCCTACCCTTGAGCTTGACCATAAAGCTTATGCCGACAGAGAAAGCTTTGACACCCGCCTTGTGTCTGCCCTACAAGAATGCAATGCAGACCTTATTGTTCTGGCAGGCTATATGCGCATCCTCACTCCCGTTTTTTTACAAGCCTTTGAGGGAAAGGTCATCAATGTTCACCCTGCCATACTTCCAAGCTTTGTAGGTGCTCACGGAGCCGCCGACGCCTGCGCCTATGGCGTCAAACTTTCTGGCTGTACAGTGCATTTTGTTAATGAAGAAGTGGACGGCGGCGCCATCATTGCCCAAGCCGTTGTGCCTGTCTTAGCCAATGACGATGCACAGCTTTTACAAAAACGCATTCAAAAGCTTGAGCACCGCCTTTTCCCGCAAGTTATTCAGTGGTTTGCAGAAAAGCGTATTGAAATACACGGCAGACATGTACGCCTTTTAGCGGCAGATATTCCCACAGCGCCGTGTACTGCAAATATGACAGACGCCGCAGAAGCATCTTTTGTTTGGCCGCCCTTAGAAAGAAATTTTTAGAGAAAACATCTCTATCATATACATATCATCACTTGCTATAAAGGAGCTTTTATGATTACGCATTTTCGTCCCCTCTTAACAGCATTGCTTGTGGCAGGCTTGAGCCTTTCCCCTTTCAGCGCCATAAATACCATGGCAGCAGAAAAACCCAAAGCAGGTGCCCCCAAAGCCAATACCCCCGCTACGCTCAATGCGCGCAGTGCACAAGTGTCTGTGAGCCATGAGGGCACAGACACCATAGGCATTCAGCTAGCCACACGCCTGAAAGAATTGTTCAACGCCAGCAATCTTTTCCAGCTTAATGAAAAGAACGCCCCAAAAATTCGCCTTGTTGTTACCTCAAAGGCTGAGTTTAGCGAGCGCCCCCATGTGGGTTCTGTGTATGCTGTGCTGTGGGTCTTTAGCCAAAGCGACAGCCATTTAGGCTATTTATTAGCGCAAGAAGTGGATGTTTTGAGCAAGGAAGATATCAACGATGCCGCCGCAAAGATTGTAGACCGTACCGACGGTCTTGCAGTGAAATACAGTTATTTGTTTAAATAGATTTTTTCTGGGAGGGGAAACTTTTTTTATGAGCGGATTTCCCCTCTCAGCTCTTCATCACAGCCAAGGGCAAAACTTCAACGCATCCCTGTGTATTCTATCCCCTTTAGAGCGTGCGTATAAACACAGATGAGGCTCTATTTGCACATCATGCGCCGCCCCTTTACGCGCCGCCAATAACACCCAACGCGCCGCCTTATTGGGTCTTGTGTGTATGGGTAAAAGCGAGCGTACGCCAAATTGATATTCCTGTAGGGTCTGTAGTATATCCATAAGTTTATCCGCGGCATAAATAAGAAAAAACCATCCATGATGCGCTAATATATCTCGCGCAGCGCTACAAAAATACGGCGCAATTTTTTCTTGTGGCATTTCGTGCAAAGCCAAAGCACGCGCCGCATTAGGGCTAGGACGCCCTGTGATATAATAAGGAGGATTTGCCATAACGCATGATGCACTTTCAAAGCCTGCATGGCGCACAGCTTCGCGAAAGGCTTTTTTTTGCGTCATATCAGCTTGTAAAAAATGCACCTGCGCCTGTGCAAAATCCCGCTCTTGCGCCTGCAATAGCGCGGCTTCTTGTATATCCACACCTAGGGCGCGTATGGAGGCTTTATGTAAGCTGTCAACCTGTTGTAAACCATGTACAAGGCTGTGCATGGCAAGCCCATCGCCACAGCCCAATTCTACAAAAGACTCACATTGAGGTCTATGACGTAACACATAGGCCGCCAACAATAAGGCGTCCGTACCTGAACGAAATCCTTCTCCCTGCTTTTTCATACAGCCCTCATAAAATATCTATCACACAAAAAAGAGGAAAAATAGACAAAATAAGCCCCCCTTTTATGGTATAAAAGAGCTTTTCTCAGTATAAACCTATCTACATAGATAATACTATATACCATTGACAGAATGTTGTTTTTATACAATAATACTAATATACATCAAGCTATATTTTGGAGGCATATATGTCTTTTTTTGCGCATACATCTCATGTAGAGCGACTTTGCAAACAGTTGGAAACCCTTCCACATAAAAACCCTACCGAACAAAAACTTCACGAAATTTTAGAATATATATGTAACAATCATACATATTTTGAAAATTCTATCAGCACCACATCTCCTTTTTACGAAGAGTTTTTCCGTCATATTTGCGAAGAAAAGCTCGATGAAGAAAGTTATTTTGCGCTGTTAGAATGCCTCATTGTTTTTTGCCGTGAGCGACAATTACAAAATGCCCATACAGAGCATGAGCATGAAATAGAAAGACAACTTTTGAATTTTTTTGAGCACAGCGCACATTGGCATGTGGAAGACACCACCCTTATTCATCAATGGTACTGGCACACACTACCAGCCATGTACAACCGTGCTTCATAAAATTGAATTTATAATGCGCTTCTGTGTCGCATAACCCACAAAGTTTGCAACACCACGGAAAGAAGTATGCATGTTATGCCCAAGTAAAAAGAGAAATTAAGCTGATGCGCTTCACCTAAAAAGCCGATAGCTATAACAATGCTGTATACAGGTTCTAAATTATAACTTAAATTCACTGTAAAGGCTGAAATATACTGCAAGCTTTGAATCAATAAAAAGGTCATACCTATAGTGCAAAACACTGCCAAAATAAGCAGCATACTCGCATCTTGCATTGTGGGTATAATATACGTTATATCAAAATAACTTAGATATATAGGCAAAATACATGTTAAGAAAAGTACGCCGCCGCCCATCTGGTACAATAGTGTTGTACTAGGTGTATACGAGTGACAAAGTTTTCTTATACTTATGGTATATAGCGCGCTCAAAAGAGCCGCAATAACGCCCACAATAATGCCTAAGCGATAACGCACATCAAAGGAAAAAATAAGACTGACACCAA
Source organism: uncultured Desulfovibrionaceae bacterium (assembly GCA_964369335.1). Classification (GTDB taxonomy): domain Bacteria; phylum Desulfobacterota; class Desulfovibrionia; order Desulfovibrionales; family Desulfovibrionaceae; genus CAYJAD01. The sequence continues at coordinate 12,016 of CAYJFR010000021.1, forward strand.
GCACCGTAAGTACACTAAAAGCAAACTCTCGCCATGAAAAGCGAGTTTTCATAAAAACGGGTTCTAGTAATGCGGTAAAAAAGCCCACCAGAGAAAAACACACCACCCCAATAGATACATTGGAAAGCTTAATACTGGCATAAAAAAAGAGCCAGTGCACACAAATAAGTACACCTGTGAAACCTATTTTTGCCATATCTTTCAAGCTGATTTTCTCTAATTTTTGAGAAAGCAAAAGAAATATTCCAAAAATAACAAAAGTAAAAAACATGCGATACCACACCAACATGCCTTCACTCATGGTGATAAGTTTACCTAAAACGCCAGTAAAGCCGGCTAAAATAATAGAAACGTGTAGTTGAGCAAAAGCCTTACTGGTAGATGACATCATAGAAATTTCTCTTTATACGACTATACAGTCTTATTTTGTGGCAGTATTTTTACTACTTTGCGAAATTTTGGTAAGAAGTGGGTATATACGTTTAGAAGGAATGATAAACTCTCCTTCTTTGGCGCGAATGCGCACAGAAGAAAAGACAGCCTCATAGGCTGTGCATTGCCCTGTGACTGTCATGGCGGCAAAGTATTCGCCCTGTTCAGAAAGACGCGCTACACTGGGAATATCATCTTCCACCTTGAGCTGAAAAGACATACCTTCGTCAGCGCCGTCCACATTCTTTCCTTGTAAATTTTGGTAAAAAGCTATGCCTAATTCACGAAAAGGAACGCCCATATGCGGCACAACCATAATAGTAGCAGCGCATAAATTTTGAGGATGGCGCATATTCACTATGGACCCATCCGCTTGTTGCACTGTCCAATCTTGCGGAATATCCATTGTAAACGTTTCAAAATTATAATCTTTTGCCTGCGCTTCTAGTATTGGCACAAACGCAACAACAAACGCAACAACAAACGCAACAACGCATTGCACGGTCTTTTTTCCAAGACAATGCAATACGTTGCGTATACATGCTTTATACAAAATACCCATCAACATATTTATTTAGCACGAGATTTTGGCTCAGCCATAGCTTCTGGCCAAAGCTCCGCAGCCATTTCGCGCAATTTAAATTTTTGGATTTTTCCGCTACCCGTCAAAGGATAGCTTTCCACTGTGGTGATATAGCGCGGAATCTTATACCATGCAATTTTACCGCGGCAAAAATCGCGCACATCTTCAGGAAGCACATCGCAACCAGGTTTGGGAATAATAAAAGCCCCCACCTCTTCGCCATATTTATAACTGGCAACTGCCACCACTTGTACATCCGAAACACCTGGCATACCTAAAAGATACTCTTCCACTTCGCGCGGATACACATTTTCCCCACCGCGAATAATCATATCTTTAATACGCCCTGTAACAACCACATAGCCGTTTGCGTCCATAGTTCCAAGGTCACCAGAATGCAGCCAGCCGTCTTGAGTAATAGCTTTGGCCGTTTCTTCAGGCATATTATAATAGCCTTTCATAACATTATAGCCGCGGCACATGATTTCGCCTTGCTCACCATAGGGTAACTCTTGGCCCGTTTCTGGATCAGCCACCTTAACTTCAATACCCGGCATAGCACAGCCCACAGTGGAACAACGCGAAGAAAGCGAGTCCGTCACATCAGATTGTGTCATAACAGGTGAAGCTTCCGTCAACCCATAACAGATAGTAATGTCTTTTAAGTACATTTCTTCTGTGACGCGACGCATCAAAGGCTCTGGGCACACAGACCCCGCCATGATACCTGTACGCAAAGAAGACACATCAAAGCGATGAAACATTTTATGCTCTAGCGCCGCAATAAACATAGTGGGCACACCATATACAGCCGTACATCGTTCTGATTCAATGGCCTCAAGCATATACAAAGCATTAAAGCTTTCTAAAATAATCATGGCAGTGCCGTGATTGACACAAG
>CAYJFR010000021.1:13941-19118 GCA_964369335.1 uncultured Desulfovibrionaceae bacterium
TGCCACCCCAAGCACACAGCCAAAACAATGAAAAAGCGGTACAGGTAAGCATAATCTGTCTTTTTCCGTAAAACCTTGGTGCGCTCCAATCCAGTAACCATTAAGCCCAATTCCCACATGCGTCAGCATAACACCCTTGGGAAAACCTGTAGTTCCAGAAGTGTATTGCATATTAATAACATCCCAAGGGTCAAGCTCAGCTTGGCGCGCAATATAGTCTTCATCCTTGGTCATAATGCCCATGGCGTGTACTTCGGGAATGGAGTACATACCGCGATGTTTTTCATGCCCTAAAAAGAAAATACGGCGTAAATGGGGAAAGGTGGTGGAATTAAAGGCTTCACGGCTTTGCGTGCGCAATTCCGGAGCAATTTTATATAAGGTTTGCACAAAATCATGATCGCGCAAACCGTCCACAATAAAAAGATTTTCGCATTCTGAATGTTGTAAAAGATATTGCAGCTCGTGCTCGCGATAATTGGTATTTACGGTAATAAGAATAGCGCCAATTTTTGCTGTAGCAAATTGCAAATCTACCCAGTACGGCACATTACTTGCCCATATGGCGACTTTTTCTCCGCGCTTAATACCAAGAGCCATAAGCCCTTTAGCCAACGCGTCCACACTTTCCCCAAACTCTTTGTAGGTTTGACGATAGTCACGGTCTACATACACCACAGCATCATTGTCAGGAAAACGTTCAATGGTTTCATCCAACAACTGCCCCAATGTCTTTTCACGCAAAACAAAAAGCTTTTGTCTTTCTTCTACCTTATTCATATTTTTCGCCACACTGTGTAAAAATTAAGGATGATATGTTACTGCCAATATCTGCGCAGGTTCGTCTCCATGAGCGCATACGTGATGCGGTACTACAGAGTTATAATAAATACTTTCGCCTTGGCGCAAAATATAAGTCTCTGGGCCGTATAAAACCATAAGCTCACCCTTGAGCACCACCATAAATTCCTCACCTTGGTGCGAAGCCATCTTTTTTTCTTTTTTCTGTGCTTCTTTATCCAAAGGTGCAATGGTAATATGAAAAGGTTCCATATTGCGATCACTCTTGCCTTTACCAAGAGGAACATAGGAATAACTGACGTTATTATTTCTACAGTTTTGCATAGAAATATCTGGACATGTATCATCAAGGCGAGCAATAATAGGATCTTTTGTCACTGTATCATCAATGAATGTGCCCAAACGTACGCCAAGAGCACAAGCAATTTTTTGCATAGGGCCTATACTAGGATAAACATTATTTTCTTCAAGACCTTGTAAAAAAGCCATGCTTAAACCTGTGGTTTCGGCCAAGGATTCGAGACTCATTTCACGTTTCTCGCGAAATGATTTAATTCTTTTACCTAATTTATTTTCTAAACTCATGTCCCCTCCATTGGTCGACAAGATAAAATATAAAGCAAAAACGTACTTAGGATTCTTAACAAGAGCGGCTATAATAGGCAAGCGATTGCATAGGAAAATAGGTGCAAAGGCAAAGAGAGTTTGTTAAACTTGTACGATGAACACATCTTTTAACACTCATAACAACTTCCTTCGCCACCAGATTCTTGTACAAGGACAAGTGCAAGGAGTGGGATTTCGTCCTTTTGTCTACCGTTTGGCGTATCAGTACGGCTTAACAGGACACGTACGCAATACGGCACAAGGGGTTATCATAGAAATACAAGGGTCTTTGCAAAAACTACAAGATTTTGCTCTCGCTCTCCCCAAAGAATTACCGCCTCTAGCGGAGCTCAGTCATATGAGTGTCACCTCGATCATTGTTCTTCCAGAAGAAAGCGAGTTTACCATTATTCACAGCCAACAGACGCAAGAACAGGGGCATAGTGTGCTCATCAGTCCCGATGTGAGTCTTTGCCCTCAATGTGAAGAAGACATGGCTGATACAGAAAATCGCCGTCACCTCTATGCTTTCACTAATTGCACCAACTGCGGCCCACGCTATACCATTACCAAAAGCATTCCCTACGACAGAGCCACCACATCTATGGCTTGCTTTCCTCTTTGTCCACAATGTCAAAAAGAATATGACGACCCCATGAACAGGCGCTTTCATGCCCAGCCCAATGCTTGCCCCGTATGTGGCCCGCAAATGTGGTATATAGACACAGCACAGACAGATGAACATTGCGCTCTTGCGCCAAACACCGCAACCAGTAACCAGCAAGAGCCATTGCTTAAACTCAGCCACGCTCTTCTCAGTGGAAAAATCGCCGCTATTAAAGGACTTGGGGGCTTTCACTTAGCTTGCCATGCCGCAGACGAAAACGCCATTGCGCGCTTGCGCATGCGGAAAAATCGCCCTCATAAGCCTTTTGCTATCATGGTGGCTGATATTACAAGCGCCAAAGCTCTTGCTCATATCAGCCCCCAAGAAGAGCGCCTGCTTACAAGCCGAGAAAGACCCATTGTTCTCTGTAAGCATAAAGGAATCTTACCCTCAAGCCTCGCTCCAGACACAGACACCCTTGGCATTATGCTTCCTTACACGCCACTACATTCTGTACTCTTTACGCATTTAGAAAAGGAACATAAAACACAAGAAATACCTACCCCCTTAGCTCTTGTTATGACCTCTGGCAATGCAGGAGGTGAGCCCATTTGCCTTGGCAATAGAGAATCACTGCGTCGTCTCCGCCACCTTGCTGAAGTATTTTTATTGCATAATCGCGATATCTTAGTACGTACTGACGATTCTGTTTGCGCTTTGCAAAACTTAACCGCAACAACGCAACAACCTGTGTACTTCCGCCGAGCGCGTGGTTTTGTGCCTCGTGCTTTAGTTTTGCAAAATATCAGAAATACAGAACTACCCACCGTCATCGGTATGGGGGCAGAGCTTAAAAATACCGTGTGTCTTACACGAAAAAATACAGCCTTTGTTTCGCAACATATAGGCGACTTACAAAATCTCGAAACACTGAGTTTTTACCAAGAAGTGCTTGCACATATGGAAATGCTCTTACAAGTGACGCCACACTGCCTTGTACACGATGCGCACCCAGATTTTCTTTCCACGCGTACGGCGCAAGAAATGGCAGAAAAGCGCAACATCCCCTGCATAGCTTTACAACATCATTATGCCCACGCTTATGCCGTGTTGGCAGAGCATACCATACAAAGCCCCTGCCTTGCTCTCAGCCTTGACGGTACAGGGCTTGGTGAAGACGGCACCATTTGGGGCGGCGAGCTTTTATACATTAATGGCACACAGCACACACGCCTTGGGCGTTTATCACCCTTTGCCTTGGTAGGAGGTGAACAAGCCATCCGCGAGCCTTGGCGCATTGCCGTAGCTTTGGCGCATAACAGCCCCCATGAGACGTCATTACGTGAGCGTTACACCATGAGCGCCCCTGTGCTAGAAATGCTTACTAAAAATATCCGCTCTCCGCTGTGTTCTAGTGCGGGAAGACTCTTTGACGGTGTTGCCGCCGCCCTTGGCTTGTGCGACATAACCAGCTATGAAGGACAAGCCGCCATTAGGCTTGAACAAATACAAAAAAATCTGCACAAAGCAGAACTGCCTCTTGAAGTTTTGGAATGCCACATACCACACAAAGAGCAAAACCTGTGGGAACTTTCTTCGCACAAGCTCTTTGACCGCGCCCTTTATGATGCACAACATACAGACACAGCCACAGCGGCGTATAATTTTCATAATAATCTTGCTGAAGGATTCAGCCGTATGGCAATTCTCGCAGCGCAACAGCAACAAGCGCACCATATAGCACTGTGCGGAGGCGTTATGCAAAATGCTACTTTATACAGCTTGCTCTACAAAAAGCTCACAGCACAAGGACTTAGCGTACTCACTCCGCAACATATACCGTGCAATGACGGCGCCATATCTCTTGGGCAAGCGTATTATGGTTTATTGAAAATAATAGAGTAAGGCGAAATATGTTTTACAAAAAAGCCGCTTTTCCTTTATGGGGAAAAACGACTTCTGTTATAAAACACATTGTAAGAAAGCTTTCATATAAGCGCAGAGAACTTGCGCATATTAATATGACAAATGGCAACGCCAAGGGCATCACTGGTATCAAGCACCCATGTTTCCTTGGTGTTGAGCAGCACGCGCACCATATAGGCAACCTGCTCTTTATCTGCGCGCCCCGCACCCACAAGAGATTTTTTCACCAAGGTAGGTTCGTAATCGCTGACGGGTAAATCATGCCCTGCACATGCCGCCACAGCCGCCCCACGCGCTTGCCCAAGTTTGAGGGCTGATTGCGGATTCTTTGCCGTAAAGACTTGCTCAATGGCGGCTTCTTGCGGCTTATAATAAGCTATAATATCGCGTAATTCCTTGTAAATTATGGAAAGACGCATAGAAAAGGGCGTATTAGGGTCGTGGGTTGTGACAATAACACCGCAATCCACAAGCTGTAATACGCCCGAAACTTCATCAACAATGCCCCACCCAGTATTACGAGAACCTGGGTCAATGCCAATGACACGCGCGGACATTATTCCATTTCTGCAAGAATTTCTTCTGGTAAATCAAAGTTAGCGTACACGTTTTGAACGTCATCATTGTCGTCCAACGCGTCCATAAGCTTTAAAACCTTACGAGCTGTATCAGCATCAAGCATAATGGTGTTTTGCGGAATCATGGCAAGCTCTGCAGAAAGCATTTCCACTTCTGCCGCTTCTAAGGCATCACGAACAGCGGCAAAATCACCAAGGGCAGTATGAATTGTCCATGTATCGCCATCGTCAATAACATCGTCAGCGCCTGCCTCAAGAGCCACTTCCATCATGGCATCTTCATCATATTTGGCTCTGTCAATGCTGATCACGCCCTTACGGTCAAACATAAAGGTCACACAGCCTGTTTCACCCATAGAACCGCCATGCTTAGTGAGCAAATGACGTACTTCTGCTACGGTGCGGTTTTTATTATCAGTGGCAGTTTCCACAATAACCGCAATGCCGCCAGGCGCGTAACCTTCGTAATTAATTTCAAAGAGTTCGCCGCCAGCGTCTTCGCCTGTACCTTTGCGAATGGCGCTTTCGATTTTATCCTTGGGCAAGTTCACAGCTTTAGCCGCGGCAATGGCGGCACGCAAACGTGAGTTGCCTGTAGGGTCGCCCCCACCTTTGGCAGCAATAATAATTTCTTTAGCAACTTTGGTAAAAACCTTACC
>CAYJFR010000022.1:0-19093 GCA_964369335.1 uncultured Desulfovibrionaceae bacterium
ACTACGGGAACATCGTCTTCTACCAAGGCAGCTTCCACAAGTTTCATAATGTAAATTTGTCCAGCGTACTTACGCGCTCCGGCAGAAACTTGCAAAATAACAGGCGCTTTTTCTTGCGCAGCAGCTTGCATAATGCCTTGAATGATTTCCATATTGTTTACATTAAAACCGCCGATAGCATAGCCTTCGGCGTAGGCACGTTTAAACATGTCATGTGGTCCAATAAGAGGCATGATAAACTCCTTTTCCTTGATAAATAGACACAAGACGTAGAAAACGCCACATTCTACTTTAAAAAATAAAAAATAGAAAGTAGAAAAATAGCTAATGTGTGTTGTACTGAACTAACTGTTAAAAAAAGACCTTTGCCATCTCAGCCAAACATTGCTTGTGCGTAAATTCAAACTGTACGGGGGTGATAGTTATATATCCTTTGGTCAAAAGGTCGCGGTCAGAATCTGGCTCTACATCTTGCGTGCGCATATTGCCGTGCAACCACCAATATTTATTGCCGCGCGGGTCGTGACGCTCATCGTAAGAATCTTCCCAAAGAGCGCGCGTTTGCGGGCAGGTGCGTATGCCAAGTACGTCACTTACGGGGCGGTCAGGATAGTTGACATTGACCACACAACGGGCGGGGATAACATCCCAAGGCAGGCTTTTAGCCAGATTTTCAGCATGGCGCGCTTGTGCCAATAAATCTGTGGGGCGGTAATTGTCAAAGGATAAAGCCAAAGCACGTACTCCAAGATGAGCGGCTTCGCAGGCCGCCGCCACCGTGCCAGAATAGCGAATGTCTGGGCCCACATTGGGGCCGGCATTGATACCAGAAATGACAAGGTCGGGTTTTTTGGGTAAAAGCGAACCTAGGGCAAGCTTGACACAGTCGGCGGGCGTTCCATGTACACCAAGGCCAGAAAATTCATATTCAGTGATTTCCTTGGTACGTAAAGCATTAAAAACAGTTATGGAGTGCGACACCGCGGACTGCTCGGTGAGAGGCGAAACGGCATAAACGGTATGTCCTGCCTCCACAAAGGCTGTGTATAAAGCACGTAAACCCACGGCATAAATGCCATCATCATTGGTGAGTAAAATGTTCATTTGACAATACCTCCAAAAAAAGGAAATCTCTCACATATACAGCATGAAAAAGACCTTTTTCGTTGTGGGATAAAAGAATATAAGAAAATCAAAGAATTTCACCTTTTTTTAAAAAAATCAAGCTGTTTATTACTTGTCCCCTGTGCTGAACGGAGCGTGAAAAAATGGAAGAACAACTTTATATTAAAGATATTATGCCCGATGTCAAAATTCAAGGCGTTTTTTTGGTGGGGGCGGCGTCCTTGGGGCAAGCGCGTAACGGACCTTTTTGGAAGGTAGAACTGCGTGATGCTACGGGACAGTTAGAAGCTAAGATCTGGAGCCCTTTGAGTCAAGAGCTGAGCGACATTACAGCAGGAACTTTTGTGGAAATCACAGGGCGTACCTCTTTATATAATAATCAGCTACAAGCGACTATTGAAAGACTTGTGGAGCTTGATGAAGCGCAAACAGCAGAGCTAGACATGGGGCGTTATGTTGCTTCAAGCCCTTATGCCATTGATGCTATGTGGCAAGAGTTAGAAAGTTTGTGTAAGAAAAAATTGACACATAAGCCTTGGCAAAAATTTGTTTTTTCTGTGTTTAAAAATGAAGAAATCAGTAAGGGCTTTAAAGAATGCCCTGCCGCCAAAAGCATACATCATGCCTATAGAGGCGGACTTTTGGAGCACAGTCTCGGTATGGCCAAATTGGCTGTGAGCATGGCAGAACATTATACAGAAATAGACATGCAATTGCTTTTAGTAGGCGCTATCTTCCATGATTTAGGCAAGATTTGGGAATTTTCTTATGGTCTTGTGACAGAATATTCCGACGAGGGGCGTCTTTTGGGGCATATGCATTTGGCCTTAGAAGCCTTACAGCCCTACTTACAAAAATCTGGTCTAGAGCCAGAGTTGTGCATGCATTTTAAGCATCTTATATTGAGCCATCATGGCACCTATGAATTTGGTTCGCCGCGTCTTCCTCAAACGGCAGAAGCTATGCTCTTGCATTATATTGACAATATTGATGCAAAAATGGCGCAGTGCCGACAGATTTTTGCTTCGTGGGAAGAAAACACTGTGGGCTGGTCAGACTATCAACGCACCTTAGAGCGTCAACTGTATAAACCACTGCCTACACCGTCAAATGCTTCGCCTGCCTCTAAAGACAATAAGGACAGTGCAATAAAAATTCCCGTTGAGGGGCAAGCCAGCTTGTTTTAATTCACAAGAGAGAAAATATGTTTATAACATTAGAAGGCATAGAGGGTTCTGGTAAATCCACATTGCAAAAATCCTTGGCGGCGCATTTTGAAGCCAAGGGGCGTTCTGTACTTTGCACAAGAGAACCCGGTGGCTCGCAACTGGGGAAAACCTTACGCGCCCTGCTTTTGGATTCACGCGCACAAATATGCGCTCAAGCAGAGTTATTTTTATTTTTGGCCGACAGGGCACAACATATAGAAGAGGTTATCCGCCCTGCTCTACTACAGGGTGATGTGGTGCTTTGTGACCGTTTTATCCACTCCACTGTTGCCTATCAAGGCGGCGGACGTGGGCTTTCACAAACAGAGCTTGAGTATCTCAACAGCCAAGCTATTCAGGGCTTGTTGCCGCATAAGGTCTTACTCTTGGATTTGAGCGTAGAACAAGGTTTGAGTCGAGCCAGAGCACGTAACGCTGCACAGAATATTTCTGAAAGCGAAGGGCGTTTTGATGCAGAAAGCCTTGCTTTTCATGAGCGAATACGTAAAAGTTATTTACAACAGGCGGAAGAAGATGCCGCACGCTTTTGCCGTATTGATGCCAGCAAAAGCCCTCAAGAGGTTTTGCAACAATGCCTTGAAGCTTTGGAACTTTTATAAAAAAGCTTATAAAGTAGTGTGTTGTGCCTTTGTAAAATATGCATAAAGGAGAGGAAACACTGTGGAATTTTATAAAATCGAATGGAAAGGTAAGCAATTAGAGCAAGAGTTGACTGAAAAACCTTGCGTAAATTGTAATGACGACGGTGTCCCCACGCCACCTTGGCAAGTGCATTCTTGCTTGGGAGATGACAGTAAAATTTGGTGTGAAGTGTACCGCTCTCCCAAGAAAAAGGGCGGCGTTTTTGTTATGCGTGACTTTGACGACGTGCTTTTTGTGGCTTATGCCTCCACCAATATGGCCTTTGTGCAAGCGTTAAATGTGTATAGCGAAATTGTCAGTCAAGCGCGCTATGCCGCGGATATTTTTGAAGCTGGTGATGATGAAGTCTTTGACGACTAAAATATAAATTCTTTCGTGGGGGAAAGCGCATGAGTACACAAGAAAAAATGCAGGATTTAGGCATTGTTTTTTTTCCTGCCTTTGACTTTGCCATTTCTCCCACGCATCCCGAACGCGAAGAACGCCTTTTATACACACAAGACCAGCTCAAAGAAGAAGGTCTTTTTGATATGGAGGGTATAGGCGAATATAAGCCAGCATTGGCAACCTATGCGCAGGTGGAGCAAACGCATTTTTGTTTTCCCTCGGTGGAAAGAGTGTGTGCGGATTCGCATTTGGCTTCGGCAGGCGGCGCCATCACGGCGGCAAAGCTTGTGCTAGAAAAGCAATGTCGGCGAGCTTTTGCCTTGGTACGCCCACCAGGGCATCATGCCATGCGGATTACTCACGGTAATCGTGGCTTTTGCAATGTGAATATTGAAGCCGTCATGTTGGATTTTATCCGCCAAAACTATCCCTTACCACATGGAGAAGATATGCGCGTGGCGGTGGTGGATACCGATTGCCATCACGGCGACGGAAGCCAAGATATTTTTTGGAATGACCCCAACACGCTTTTTATTTCTTTACATCAAGACGGGCGTACCCTCTATCCCGGCACAGGCTTTTTAGAAGAATGCGGCGGCGCTGGTGCTTTGGGTAAGACCATAAATATTCCTTTACCGCCGCATACTGGCGACGTGGGCTATTTGCATGCCATGCAGCACGCTGTTTTACCCATATTAGAAGATTTTAAACCCCATCTTATCATCAATTCTGCTGGTCAAGACAACCATTTCACCGATCCTTTAGCTAATATGCGCCTCACGGCTCAAGGTTACGCTCGCCTTACAGAGCTTTTACAACCTGATATAGCTGTGCTTGAAGGGGGCTATGCCATACGCGGCGCCTTACCCTATGTGAATCTTGCCATATGCCTTGCTTTGGCGCAGAAATCTTTTTCAGATATTTATGAACCGCAGTGGTCGCCGCAATTGCTTAAGCAAGAAGCAAAAGTGACTTCGTATATTGAAGAACTTTGTGAAGATGTGCTTAAAGTATATTATAATCCGCCCACACAGCCCCATGAAGGGCGTCAAGAAGGGCAATGGTGGATTCGCGAGCGCACCATATATTATGATACAGATATGCTCAGTGACAAACAGCACGAAAAGACACGATTATGTCATAATTGTTCTGGTATTGTGGTCACACAAAGTCATTCTACGCGTGTGCGTCGAGCTCTTTGTGTGCATGTGCCGCGTACAGTATGCCCCTCATGTCGTGAGGAAGCAGAGTATATACTACACAAAGCGCGAGGAAGAAGCGCAGATTTTGACGCTGTACGCTGTATTGGGCTGTAGAATATTTTTTCATATGGTAAAAGCATCTTGAAGCCAAGGCGCTTTTTTGGCACTTGGCAAAGCAAGCGTTACTGTGTATGGTCTTCTTTTGTGACTTTTAGACTTTGGATTACTGAGGTCTTGGAAGAGAAGAGGAAAACATGGACAGATTACCTTGGCCAGAATATTTTATGCGTATTGCCTTTATGGTGGCAGAGCGTAGCACATGCGTGCGTCGCAAAGTAGGCGCCATCGCTGTACGGGACAATCGTATTCTTGCCACAGGCTATAATGGCGCGCCCACAGGTTTGAGGCATTGCCATGATATAGGCTGTTTGCGTCAGCAAATGGGTATTCCCTCAGGGGAGCGTCATGAAATTTGCCGCGCTATCCATGCAGAACAAAATGTTATTGTGCAGGCTGCCACCCACGGTGTTCAGCTTGCAGACGCTGATATATATTGTACGACATTTCCTTGTGGTATTTGTACGAAATTGCTTATTAATTGTGGTATTAAAAGTATCTTTTATGTAGAACACTACCCCGATGACTTTGCACTACAAATGCTTCAAGAAGCAAATATTACTTATAAACAAGTAGAGCGCCCACAGGAGTAATTTTATGGAGCAATCCCTCTTTGCCGTGCATATGCGCCATGCTGCTAGTCTAGCACAACAAGGCCGTGCATATGTGTATCCCAACCCCTCGGTGGGAGCAGTGCTTGTACAGAATGGTGTCGTTGTGGCTGAAGGCTGGCATAAAAAATGCGGCGGCCCACATGCTGAGGTGGTGTGCTTACAAGACGCCGCTGAAAAAAATGTAGACCCAAGCCAATGCACCTTAGTTGTGACCTTAGAGCCGTGCAATCATCACGGAAAAACACCTCCATGCACTCAAGCTATTTTAGATGCCGGTATTAAGCATGTGGTTTTTGGTGTAAAAGACCCCAACCCAGAGGCCGCAGGGGGAGCGGAGCATCTCAGAAGTCAAGGGGTTAAGGTTGAAGAAGGCGTTGAAGAACTGCTGTGCAGTGACTTGCTGGCAGATTTTTTGTGCTGGAAGCAGAAAAAGCGCCCTTATGTCTTGCTCAAACTTGCCTCTACCCTTGATGGGCGCATTGCCACACGTACAGGGCAGTCTCAATGGGTGAGCGGTGAAGACTCTCGTCATAAAGTGCAAATTATGCGGAAGAAAATCGCACAAGTGGGCGGCGCCATCATGATTGGCGGCGGTACATTTCGTGAAGATAATCCGCGCTTGACGGTGCGTTATCCCGAAGGGGAAGAAGGCCCGCAACCTTTGGCATGTATTGTGACCTCACGCTTGCCTGTGGTGAGTTTAGAAAATCCCATTTTACAAACGCGTCCTCAAGATGCCATTTTCTTCTCTACACCGGCGGGAGCAGCCTCCCCCACTGCCAGAGCTCTTGCAGAGCGCGGCGCCAGAGTGTGGTCACAGCCACCGCAAAGTGGCGCAGTGCGTTTGCCGCAATTAGATACTTTGTTGTCACGCCTTTTTGAAGAACTCAGCTGCCCCTATGTCTTATGCGAAGGCGGCGGAAAATTGGCATTAAGCCTGCTTGAAATGGGCCTAGTTGACGAGTTCCACTTGCATTTAGCACCGCGAATCTTGGGTGATAATGAAGCCAAGCCGCTTTTTGACGGCAAAAGCCCTTCCAATATGTCAGAAGCCCTTTCTTTGCGTATTACAGAGTATGAAATGCACGGCGAAGATATTCATATTGTATTGAGACCCAAATAATGTTTACAGGACTTATTCAAGGTCAAGGCGTTGTGCGCCTTGTGCAAAAGCAAGGTGCTGACACCCGTCTTGCCATTCAGACACATTTTGCTCTTGACGCTTTAGAACTCGGTGAGTCCATAGCTGTCAATGGGGTGTGCTTGACGGTAGAAAGCGGCGATAGTCATTCTTTTTCAGCCTTTGTTTCGGCTGAATCCCTCAAAAATACCAATATAGGTTTGCTCAAGCAAGGGCACAGCGTCAACATAGAACGCGCTCTTGCTGTGGGTCAAAGGCTTGGTGGGCATATTGTCAGCGGGCATGTGGATTGCGTGGCTGTGGTGGCAGATGTGCGCGAGGTGGGGCAATCGCGTTGTATTCGTATGCAATATCCGTCTCAGTATAGCCCAGAAATTATTTCTAAGGGTTCTGTAACCTTAGACGGTATTAGTTTGACGGTAAATGCCTGCGGTGAGGACTTTTTAGAAGTCAATGTCATTCCCGAAACATGGTCGGTCACCACCATTGGGGCGTGGAAAAAGGGCACTGAAGTCAATCTTGAAACAGATATTATTGGAAAATATGTGCGGCATATGCTCAAGCCCTATGGGCAAGGCGGCAGTACTGCACAAGAAAAAAGTGCCATCACCGAAAGCCTGTTACAGCAACACGGATTTTTATAAACTGTTAGTAGTGTAAGGAAAGAGAATATGCCATTGTGTACCATTGAAGAGGCCATTGAGGAAATTCGTCAAGGAAAAATGATTATTCTTGTGGACGATGAAGACAGAGAAAACGAAGGCGATTTAACCATTGCCGCCGAGCATGTGACTCCTGAAGTCATTAACTTTATGGCAAAATACGGCAGAGGACTTATTTGTCTGCCTTTGAGTGCTGAGCGCTGCGACTATTTGCAATTAGGTTTGATGACTCAGCGTAATGGCTCTAAATTTGGTACCAACTTCACCGTTTCCATTGAAGCGCGTCATGGTGTGACCACAGGTATTTCTGCTGGCGACCGCGCCACCACCATTTTGGCCGCTGTGGCAGACGATGTCCGCCCAGAAGACCTTGTGACTCCGGGGCATATATTCCCCTTGCGTGCGCGCCCCGGTGGTGTTCTCGTTCGTGCAGGACAAACAGAAGGCAGTGTTGACTTGTCTGTCTTAGCTGGTTGCAAGGACGCCGCCGTCATTTGTGAAATCATGAATGACGAAGGCGAAATGATGCGTTTGCCTGAATTAGAAGTTTTTGCCGCAGAGCACAATTTGAAAATTGCCGCCGTAAAGGATCTTATTCGTTATCGCATGCGCCGCGGTCAAGTGTCTGTACGCCGTGCCGGTGAGGCCAAATTACCTACCATTTATGGCGATTTTACTGTCATTGCTTATGAAAATGATATGGACAATAGCGAGCATGTGGCAGTAGTTAAAGGCGATATTTCGGGCGCAGAGCCTGTTCTTGTACGTGTGCACAGTGAGTGCCTTACGGGCGATGCCTTAGGTTCTATCCGTTGCGATTGTCGCGGACAGCTTGGTGCGGCTTTACGCAAAATCGAGGAAGAAGGGCGCGGTGTGGTTTTATACATGCGTCAAGAAGGGCGTGGCATTGGTCTTGCCAATAAAATCCGCGCTTATGCTCTACAAGACCAAGGCTATGACACTGTAGAAGCCAATGAAAAGCTTGGTTTTGCGCCAGATTTACGTGATTATGGCACAGGTGCGCAGATTTTAGTGGATTTAGGCATCAGCAAAATGCGTATGATGACCAACAACCCCAAGAAAATTGTGGGTCTCGAAGGTTATGGCATTGAAATTGTTGAGCGTGTGTCCATCGAAACACAGCCTTGTGCTTGCAATACCAGCTATTTGCAGACCAAGAAAGATAAGATGGGACATTTGCTTTCTGAGCTGTGCGACGATTGCGCCGCCAAGCATGGTGACAGTGCAGAGTAATTTTTTTACGCATTTTTTCATGACTTTTATTTTTCTGGAGATAAAAGTTTATGATATTTTTTGCAAATTATTTTAAATAAATATATATTATTTTGTTGGAGGAATTATGTCTAAGATTCGTACTATTGAAGGCATGTTTGATGCTAAGGGGCTAAAATTCACTATTATTGCCACGCGTTTTAACGATTTTATCGTTGACCGTTTGGTAGGTGGTGCTGTGGATTATTTAGTGCGTCACGGTTGTTCTGAGAAGGACATTACTGTGGTGCGTATTCCCGGCGCTTTTGAAATGCCTATAGTCTGTAAAAAAGTTGCCGCCAAAAAAGAATGTGACGGTATTTTAGCCTTGGGTGCTGTTATTCGTGGCGGCACACCGCATTTTGATTTTGTTGCCAACGAAGCCACCAAGGGCTTGGCACAAGTATCTCTTGAATACGGTGTACCTGTGGGCTTTGGCTTACTCACCACAGACAATTTGGAGCAAGCCATTGAGCGTGCAGGCACCAAAGCTGGCAATAAGGGTGTGGAAGCTGCTGCTGCTGTACTTGAAACCGTGCGCGTGCTGGAGCAAATCTAAATGGCCAAGAAAAACACTCGCCGCAACGAGCGCAGTTTTGCTTTTCAGGTGCTGTACAGTCTTTCTTTTACGCCGGCAACAACCTTAGAAGGCGTGCGCTCTGCTTTTCGTAAGTCTCCAGATTTTGTAGAAAAAGAACACAGCGTAGAGAGTGTACAAGGTTTTGCTTGGGAGCTTGTGGCCGGCATTTGGAGCCATGAAAAAGAGCTGGATGAGCTTATAGCCAAGTACTCGCATAATTGGCGCGTGAGTCGTATGGGACGTATTGAGCTGACTATTTTGCGCATGGGTATGTACGAAATGCTCTATAGGGAAGATATTCCTGCCAAGGTTGCCATCAACGAAGCCTTGGAGCTTTCGCGACAATTTGGGGAAGAAAGCGCCCGTTCCTTTTTAAATGGTATTTTAGACGCCACAGCCAAAGCCTTGGAAAGTGGCGAAATAACAAAACGATAAATTGTAGTGTTAAGGAAAGTTCATGACGCAGGATATATACACACCAGGCAATATTGAAGTAAAATGGCAAGCGCATTGGGATGCAAAGCAGACTTTTGCCGTGACGCATGAGTCTGATAAACCCAAATATTATTTGCTTGAAATGTTACCGTATCCGTCTGGTAATATTCATATGGGGCATGTGCGCAACTACTCCATCGGCGACGTTGTAGCACGCTTTAAGCGTATGCAAGGTTTTAATGTCTTACACCCTATGGGATGGGACGCTTTGGGCTTGCCCGCAGAAAATGCCGCCATCAAAAATAATACGCACCCTGCTGCGTGGACTTTTTCCAATATAGACAATATGCGCACGCAATTACGCCGCCTTGGCTATTCCTATGATTGGAATAGAGAAGTGGCTACCTGTGTGCCTGAATATTATCGTTGGGAGCAACTTTTCTTTTTGAAAATGTTGGAAAAGGGGCTTATTTACCGTAAAAAAGCACCGCAAAACTGGTGTCCTGACTGTCACACCGTTCTTGCCAATGAGCAAGTCATTGACGGCTTGTGCTGGCGCTGTGATAACGTGGTTGAGCAAAAAGAATTAACTCAGTGGTTTGTGCGTATTACCGCCTACGCTGAAGAACTTTTGGCTGACCTTGAAAAATTGCATAAGGGCTGGCCTGAGCGCGTTATTGCCATGCAACAAAACTGGATTGGTAAATCTCACGGGGCAGAAATCACTTTCCCCTTGGAAAAAGCTCTCACAGTGGACGGCAAAACCTATGCAGGCATTGATGTCTTTACCACTCGCCCCGATACGGTCTTTGGTGTAAGTTTTATGACTCTTGCTCCTGAGCATCCTTTAGTGGAACAGCTCATTGCGGGAACACCACAAGAAGCTGAAGTACGCGCTTTTGTGGAACGTATCCGCAATATGGACCGCATTGACAGACAGTCAGAAACCTTGGAAAAAGAAGGCATTGCCACAGGCGCCTATTGTACGCATCCCTTCACAGGCAAGCAAGTGCCCATTTGGCTTGGCAATTTTGTTTTGGCAGAGTACGGCACAGGCGCTGTTATGGGCGTACCTGCTCATGACCAACGTGACTTTGAATTTTCCAAAAAATACGGCTTGAATATTCTACCTGTTATTCAGCCAGCAGGACAGCCTACCTTAGAAGTGGCCTCCATGACGGAAGCGTGGACAGGTGTGGGAACCATGTTCAATTCTGGCCAATTTGACGGCATAGAAAACGAAGAAGGCAAAAAAGCCGTATCTAAGGCTTTGGAAGCACAAAATCTTGGAAAATCTACAGTGCAATACCGCTTGCGTGATTGGAATATTTCGCGCCAACGTTATTGGGGCGCGCCTATCCCCATTATTTTCTGTGACGCTTGCGGCGTTGTTCCAGAAAAAGAAGAAAATCTTCCTGTGGTCTTGCCGCTAGACGTAAAGACCAAGGAAGACGGACGCTCGCCCTTACCCGACGCGCCTTCTTTTTATGAATGCACTTGTCCGCAATGCGGCGCTCAAGCTCGTCGTGAAACAGATACTATGGATACCTTTGTGGAATCTTCGTGGTATTTTGCACGCTATGCCGATGCGCGTAATGACAAAGAACCTTTCGACAAAGATATTATCAAGTATTGGATGCCCGTTGACCAGTATATCGGCGGCGTAGAGCATGCTATTTTACATTTACTCTATTCACGTTTTTATACCAAGGCGTTACGTGATTTAGGGTTTTATCCTGCTGATTTGGATGAGCCTTTTGCCAACTTGCTCACGCAAGGTATGGTGCTTATGGGCGGTTCAAAAATGTCCAAATCCAAGGGCAATGTGGTAGACCCCACCTTGATGATAGAAAAATACGGTGCCGACACTGTGCGTTTATTCTGCCTTTTTGCCGCGCCGCCAGAACGTGACTTTGACTGGTCAGAAACAGGCATTGACGGCTCTTCGCGTTTCTTGAATCGCGTATGGCGTCTTTTTGTGGACGAGCGCGCCTACTTGCAAGCGGCAGCTTCTTGCTCCAGCACAGCTGAAGACGCCGCCGCCGCCACCAAGTCACAAGTGGCTAAAGACTTGCGCCGTAAAGAACACCTCACGGTGAAAAAAGTACAAAGTGATATAGAGAACAAGTACCAATTCAATACAGCCATTGCCGCCATTATGGAATTGGTCAATGCCATGTATATTGCCCGTGAAGATTTACGTGACCCTGCAGGACAAAAAGTTTTCTCTTCAGCTATGGGTACAGTTATCACTCTCCTTTGCCCCTTCACTCCGCATATGAGCGAAGAGCTTTGGCAAGACCTTGGACATACAGGCGAAGTGCTGGATATGCCTTGGCCCACATGGAGTGCAGAAGCCACAGCGCAAGACGTACTGACCTTGGTGGTGCAAATTAACGGCAAATTACGCGGTAAATTGGAAGTTCCTGCGGAAATTTCCAAGGAAGACGCGGAAAAACTCGCCCTTGCTGACGAGCAAGTGCAAAAGCATTTGAGCGGCCTTACGGTGCGTAAGGTTATCGTTGTGCCTAAAAAGCTTGTTAATATAGTAGCCAACTAAAAACCTACCTACTCGGCAAGGGGCTGTTCTCTTGCCGAGTATTTTTATTGTAGCCATGACTGGAATCCATAATGGAAAGACCCGGGTTTTATTTTTGTATATGCCCCGACGCAGGGCTCATAAAAAAGCATATTGAGCAACTTCAAGAGACCTATCCCGCGCATACTTCTGACAGCGTTGGGGCTGGTCTTTTGCAAGCTTCTGCCTCTGAAGCGCCTACAAAAAAAGTCTGGGAAAAGCATATTTTTTGGGGTGACGAAGATTTATCGCAAAATTTTTGGGAAAATCTTATGCTCCAAGGACTTTTTTCTACGCCGCGCCTACTTATTTTACGCAATGCTCAAAATGTGGTTGCCGCCCGTTGGAAAGAGCTTTCTTCTGCTTTGGCTTCTCCTAATCCATTGGTATTATTGGTGTTATGTTTAGAGGGTGCTTGGGACAAAGGGCAACCAAAGCTTCCCGCCCACATCACAAAGCAGAAAGTTTTAAGCTTTGCGGACAAAAAAGGTTGGATATGGCGTCACGCAGGGCTTGATATTCAGGGCATTAAGAACTATATTTTAAGTCAGGCACAATTTCTCAGCCTCACCTTCGATCCTCATGTCTTGGACGCTCTTTGTGCCTGCGTGCCTCCAGACGCCACAGCCATAGACAGCGAAATGGAAAAATTCGCTTTGGCTGCTCACAGTGGGCGTATTCAAATGGACATGGTAGGTTCGGGTGCTTTTATACCAGAGTCAAATATTTTTTCTTTCCTGAACCAGATTTATGCGGGGAATATAAGCGCGGCTTGGCGCGAGGTATACCGTAGCCAGAATGATTTGGACGCTTTATTATTTCCTTTTTTAGCTTTATTGTCTCGTGATGCCAAAACTTTGTGGCAGATTTTAGCGGGGGAAAACCCTCGCATGCACCCTGCAGCAGCAAGAGAAAAGCAAGCATGTGCCAAGCGTTTGGGCTTTGCAGGTGTGGCGCAGATTTTCACTTGTATTGTGGAAGCAGAGCTTGCCATTAAGAGCGGTGAAAGTAATGTAGAGCAGTGTTTGGAAGCCTTAGTAGCCCGTTTATGCTTGTTATTTTCGCCAAAACAAGGCGCACGAAACTTTTAAGCCATACAATGTAACATAAATTCTATGTGGAGATGTTTGTTTACTGCGTAATAGTATGATTTTTTACCCTATACCCCTTGCGTAATGCGCAAAACTGTTTACTTATGACGAGAAAGAATACACAAGACAATCTTCATGCCGGTCATAGACAAAGGTTGAAACGACGCTTTCTTAATGATGCTCAAGGTATAGAGGATTATGAACTCTTAGAAATTCTTTTGGGATATGCGCATCTTCGTAAGGATACAAAGCCTCTTGCAAAGCACCTTTTACAGCGTTTTGGCTCCCTTTCAGGGGTGCTTAAAGCACGACAAGAAGAGCTTGAACAGTGTGTCGGCTTTGGTGTGGGAACTTGGACATTGTGGCAAGTTATACGCGAATGCATGGCACGAACCGCGGTCACACCGCTATTGGAGAAAGAAGTTCTTGCTTCGCCTGAATCTATAGTCAAGGCAGCAAAGGATCGCTTCATGGGTATGACTCATGAAGAATGCTGGATAGCTTTAGTGGATACAGGTAAGCGTTGTCTTGGATGGGAAAGGATACAGCAGGGAAGTATTTCTGCTATTCCTGTAACTCCCAGAGATATTATGAGTAAGGTGTTATCGCGTAAAGCGCATGGTTTTATTTTAGTACACAATCATCCCAGCGGCAATGCAAAGCCCTCTCGGCAGGATATTGTTTTGACAGAGTTGCTCAGACAATTAAGCCCGCCCATGGGAATAGAATTTATTGAACATATTATTATTACAGAAAAAGAGTGTCGTAGTATTTTATCCGGGTATACTTTTTAATGAGCAAAGACTCCATCTACGACATTTGAGGAGTGAATATTATGTCAGGAAAAAATAAAGATAGAGATATAAGCAGCGCAAGTCTTTTAGAAGACGAAAGCTCTGTCTTTGATAAGGAAGAAGTGGCGAATAGGTCTTCTTCTGAGGCACAAGACAGTATGCAGCAAAGCATGCTTGACGATGGGTCAGACTCATCTCATGGGCATGATCGGCTTTCTGATGAGCATGCAGACGACCAATTGGAAGAGTCTCCTTTTCCTGCGGTCATGCCTGTGCTTGCCGTGCGTGATGTGGTTGTCTTTAACTATATGATATTGCCGCTGTTCATTGGTAGGGATAAATCTGTACAAGCTATGGAAGCCACCCTTGACAGGGATCGTTATCTTTTTGTCTGTACGCAAAAAGATGAAAATAACGAAGACCCTAGCGCCGAGGATTTATATCCCCTAGGTTCTATTGTGAACGTTATGCGTATGCTTAAAATGCCTGATGGGCGTATTAAGGTACTTGTGCAAGGGGTGAGTCGTGCACGCATTAAGCACTTCACGCAAGAAGAGCCTTTCCTTGAGGCAGAGGTAGAACCCATTGAGGAAGTCTTTGCAGATGCTTCTCCCGAAGTGGAAGCCATGTTGCGCTCTGCCCGTGAACAAAGCGAAAAAATTCTGACCTTGCGCGGTATTTCTAGTACAGATGTGGTTAATATGTTGCAAAACGTAGACGACCCTGGGCATTTGGCTGACCTTATTGCCGCCAATTTGCGCATGAAAATAGAAGACGCACAGGCTATCTTAGAAGAAGAGAACCCTGTATTGCGCTTACAGCTTGTGAACGTGCAGCTCAATAAAGAAGTGGAAGTTGCCACCATGCAAGCGCGTATTCAGTCCTCTGCCCGTGAAGGCATGGACAAGGCGCAAAAAGATTATTTCTTGCGTGAGCAGATGAAAGCCATTCGTCAAGAGCTTGGCGACGGGCAAGGCGACCAAGAAGAAGAAATCAGTGAACTTGGGGCTGCCATAGCCAAGGCTGGCATGCCTAAGGATGTGCGCAAAGAAGCGGATAAGCAATTACGCCGTCTTGCTTCTATGCATTCTGACTCTTCTGAAGCCAGTGTGGTGCGCAATTATCTAGAATGGCTTGTGGAGCTTCCTTGGAAGAAAACCACACGAGACAGTCTTGATATTAAAAACGCCTCTGCCATTTTAAATGAAGATCATTTTGCCTTAGATAAGGTCAAAGATCGTATTTTAGAATACTTGTCTGTGCGTAAATTGAATCCCAACTCTAAAGGCCCTATTTTGTGTTTTGTGGGCCCTCCAGGCACAGGAAAAACCTCCCTTGGGCGCTCTATTGCCCGTGCCTTGGGGCGTAAGTTTCAGCGTCTATCCTTGGGTGGTATGCGTGATGAAGCGGAAATCCGCGGGCACAGACGTACCTATATTGGCGCCATGCCAGGACGTATTATACAAGCTTTAAAGCAAGCTGGTACAAAAAACCCTGTTATTGTGCTGGATGAATTGGATAAGCTGGGTACAGATTTTAGGGGTGATCCTTCTTCCGCTTTGCTTGAGGTTTTGGACCCTGAGCAAAATGCAACCTTTAGCGACCATTACCTCAACGTGCCCTTTGATTTATCAAAGATTATGTTCTTATGTACTGCCAACAATTTGGATACTATTCCGCCGCCTTTGCGCGACAGAATGGAAATCATCACTTTGCCCGGTTATACAGTGCATGAGAAAAAATCCATTGCTGAAATCCACTTATTGCCTAAAATGATTAAAGAGCATGGTTTGAAAACCAAAGAAGTGGAAATTTCAGAAAAGGCCATTGAACGCGTCATTAAAGAATACACGCGTGAAGCTGGTTTGCGTAATCTTGAGCGTGAGCTTGGCGCCATTTGCCGCAAGCTTGCTCGCAAAAAAGCTGAAGGCCAAGAAGACGACTTTGAGGTCAATGACACACAAGTGCCTACACTGTTAGGTGTGCCGCGCTTTGTGGAAGACGATAGAGAAAAGCAACTACCTCCTGGTTCTGCTTTGGGTCTTGCGTGGACGCCTTTTGGCGGCGATGTGCTGAATATTGAAGTGACACTCATGAAAGGCAAAGGCTCTTTATTGCTCACAGGTCAATTGGGCGATGTTATGAAGGAGAGCGCACAAGCAGGGCTTTCTTTCACTCGTAGCCGTGCCAAAGAGCTGGGCATTGATGTGGACTTCTCACGTAAGCACGATATTCACATTCACGTTCCTGCTGGTGCAACGCCCAAGGACGGCCCTTCGGCCGGTATTACCTTATGCACAGCGCTTATTTCTGCTCTGACAGAAAAAAGTGTAGACCCTATGTTGTGCATGACAGGGGAAATTACCCTACGCGGAAGAGTGTTCCCTGTGGGGGGTATCAAAGAAAAGATTTTGGCCGCCGTGGCGCGTGATCTTAAGCATGTGATTATTCCTAAAAAGAACATGAAAGACTTGGAAGACATACCAAAAGACTTGTTGAGTAAAATAACCGTACATCCTGTTTCACATATTGATGAAGTGTTGCCCATAGCTTTTGGAATTTCTGACCAGTAGTCTGTATACGTCATAGAAGAATATGTTAAAAAACTCTCTGCAAGCCTTGTTTTGCAGAGAGTTTTTTTATGGAAAATTGCGCACTCTTGCATATATTTTGTACTAAAAGGTGTAAAGTCTATCTTTACTTTATTGCTATGTTTTGTGTAAAATATAACCTAAAAAATGAGTTTTTAGGGGGTGAAATAGAGGAAAAATGCCTTATTTTCAAAAATTTTTTTTCACATGACTGTGCCTTTTTACCCATTGTATACTGTATAATACAACATGTATGGTAAAAATTGCACAAAAAAGCGTATTTTGTTTGTTTTTAGTGTTATTTTCGCGTAAAAAAGCTCCTTTATATGAAGTTTTTTTTATCACAAAGTCTATTGTCAAATTTGACCTAGGACTTATATGGTGTAAGGAATGGCAAAATGATTTTGTGTGAGGATTTTTTATGGCGACATTAGCTGAAGAAAAACAAGGCATGGTAGGGCAAATAGCCAAAACCCTACCCGGTATAGCGCTTTTTACAACTGTAGCGTTAGTAGCATGGTACGTAACCCCTATTTTAACAGGGTTACATCCCCTTGTGGCACAATTAAAGATCAGTAATCTTATTGTGGCCATTGTTCTTGGGATGATCATTCTTAACTGCTTTGGTGTTCCTGAAGTGTGTAAGCCAGGTCTTAAATTTTCTACCATTTTAACAAAGACAGGTATCGTGGTTATGGGGTGTAAATACTCCTTTGCCGCCTTATTGAAAACAGGTATAGAAGCTGTTGTTATTATCTCTGTTTTCCTTTTCGCTTCAGCGTTCTTTCTCATGTGGCTTTTACGTAAGCTGAATATGTCTCCTGCATTAAGTGCTTGTTTGGCGGCAGGATTATCAGTATGCGGCGTATCTGCTTGTGTGGCCATTGCTCCTGCTGTGCGTGCAAAAAATGAAGACATGGCATATACCATTGCTGTTGTGCTTCTTTTTGGTTTGCTTGCTCTGTTTGTATTCCCTATCATCGGCGATATTTTTGGACTGTCACAAAACCAATTCGGCGCCTTTGTAGGTGTAGGTATTATTAACTCTGCGCAGGTGCTTGCGGCGGGTCAATCCTTTGGCCCTGAAGCCGGTATTGTGGCAGGTGTGTATAATATCGGTCGTGTTATCTTCTTGCCCTTTATTGTGCTTGCCCTTGCTATTATGGTAGCCAGTGAAGATTCTGAAGTACAAGCACAAATGGAAAAGACCAACAAATTGCAAGTAATCATGGATAAATTCCCCGTATTCGTATTGGGTTTTATCACACTTGTAGCTATGAACACCTTCGGTTTCTTTACACCGGCAGAAAGCAAGTTAGCCACCAACTTTATGGATTGCTGCTTCTTACTTGGTTTTGCTAGTGTAGGTTTGACCACGCGTTTATCCGATATCAAAGCGGCTGGTTTCTCCGGCGCGGCTATGGGCTTGGTTGTAGCAGGTGTTAAAGCTGCCATCGCACTTTGGGTTGTTATTTACTTCTTAAAATAGTTTTATGCCTCTTTAGGAGAAAATCATGTGGAACAAAATTTCCAAGAGCAGACGTCAAGATTTGATAGTTATCTTTTGCGGCGTATCCTTGGCTCTCATAGCCAAGGCACTTGTATAGCCTGTCTTGCTCACAAAGATGTACCTTTAAGTGAAGCTGATGTGGCGGGGCTTGTGAGCGCCGCCCATGAGCTTAACGCCACAGTGCGGTTATATTATTATATACCGCAAAGTTTAAGCCATTACGGTAAGGTTGATACGCTGGTAACAGCAGGCGCCATGGAAGACTTTGTGGATTATGTCCATGAGCTGGAAGAATCCGACGCCAAAGCCTTTTATGCTGAAACGCACCATGCGCTTTCCATAAAAGACGAGGAAATTATCCTCGTTCATGAGCTCAAAGCTTGGGAAAAAGAATTGCAACGCTTGCAAAAGAATTTTTCTGAAATAAGGCTTATGGAACCCGTAAGTACATAACCTTTTGTGGGGGGGAGAAAATCTTTTTAAAAAGGCTTTTTTCTCCCCTATGTTTTTTTAGAGCACTATATTTTATTTTCTAAGGGCTGTTTTTAACTGAGCCCACGCCAAACACAGCTTAATCCACCACAGGCAATAACAAATAAAAACACACGGCGGAAGGTGGCAGCGTCAAAGCGCCGTACAACAGGCATGGCACATACAAGCCCTAGTACTGCTGCAGGAATGCCCATAGCTGACCACGTAAGCACTTCCATAGTATATAATCCAGCATACACCTGCGCTATGCAAGTTACAATACAGGAAATAACAAAAAAGACATTCATGGTGCCGAGAGTTTGCGTAGGCGTCCAGCCCACATGCAGAGCATAAACAGCCAAGGGCGGCCCTCCAAAGGAGGTTGAGGCATGTAATAAGCTTGAGCAAAAGCCCGCAAAGGAACTAGAAAAAAAGGTTTCTTTTTTTTGTACGGTGGGTAAGGCGCGTAAGCATTGCCACGCCGCAAAAAGCACAACAACAGAGCCAATAATAAGTTGCATAAGGCTTACAGGAATAATCACGAGCAAGACTACCCCCACCATGACTCCAGGAATGGAGCCGAGGATAAGATTTTTCATGGAAGGCCATATACAGCCATGCCGAAAAGTCCACGCCATATACCCACTGATAA
>CAYJFR010000023.1:0-9441 GCA_964369335.1 uncultured Desulfovibrionaceae bacterium
ATTGCACATCGTCCAAAATATCATTGGTTTCATTCATCAATTCAATGATGGAACCGGCAGACTCACCACTATAAAAATCACGTAATTCAGCCAATGTTGCCACAAGACCCACATGTTTTTTAGCCATATTTGCCTCCCTTTACTTATTGTATTTACCGTACAGACGTTCATGACGCGGCGTTTGCGCAGGGGCTGCACCGCCTAAAAAGACTTCATCTTCCGCATGGGCTTTGCCTATGGCGGCTAAAAAGCGTATGACCTGCGGATGATTGGCATAACCCGTTTCTTGTAAGATACCGAAGAGTTGACGCTCAGGGTCAAAGCGTGCCAAACCAGCCTTGGCATAGGTTAATGTGGTTTCCGTAGCAGGGCCTCCCAACTCCTTATCTTCACGCACCTGCTCTGCCCAATGCATGACCTGCTTTTTATGCGCTTGCCTATGCGCCAAGGCATTACGGTGAGATATTTCCAACAGCTTTTGCGCGCTGACATTGCTCAAACCAAGCTCACGCGCTTGTTCCTCAAAAATGGCTTGTTGCGCTTCGCTCAAGGTCATGCCTGCCGGCAAAGTCAGCTCATAGCAAAAAGCCCTTTGCCCCCCAGCCTCACCTCTATGTCTCTGCCCCTGCATAACAGGCACACGCTCTTGCCCCCTTTCTTCCCATAAGGAGTGAGGATTAGGCTCTAACAACATTTCTGCATCCATAAAAAGCTCTTCTTGTGATGTTCCTTCCTGCCTCATATTAGCCATGCTTTTCCTCCTCATATGCCATAATAAGTTGCAAAATACTCTGCGCGCTTTGCCCTGCTCCTAGCCAACGCAAAAAGACACGCCCTTCCTTACGCGCCATAAGTCCGCGCACCGCTTCTCGCATATGCCTATCAAAATTGCGTTGCGCCTCTTGTTGCGCATTTTCTTGCTGCCCTTGCACAGTAGAAAAAATATTTTCCTGCATAATAAAGCCCTTGCTCATTATTGCGATTGTGATTGCTGTTGTTGTTGCGCTTGTTGTAAAATCACCTTTTGTAAAGCCGCATCTCCCCCAGTCAGTAAAGCGGTCACAAGATTTTTTTCCTCCAATGAAACCTTGCTCAAATCTTGAGCAATCTTGGCTATACCTTGCAAATTTTCCAGATTGCTCTTCTGTTGTTCTGCCTGTACCTTTTGCATAGTCACCGCTTGCGTTGCGTCCTTGCGTTCTTGACGTATGGCATCCCTTTCCTCCTTTGAATGTAAAATTGCCGGCGCTACCCCAAGATATTCGGCGTACTCTTCCACCGCTTTATCCGTATCAAGCATGTCCAAAGCTTCAGGCTTTGTAGGCGCAAGGGACTGCACAAAAGCAACCAATCTGTCCACCGAAGAGGTGCTCACCATTTTTTGCGCCTGTGCCAAAAGGCTCACAAATTCCACCTTCACTTTTTGCCCACAAAAGGCTGGCGGCATGGGCGGAACCATGTCATGACGCAACATAAGCTGAAAGGTTCGCTCAATAAGCGGAATAAAAAGCTCGCAGTGCAAGCGCTCCAAAGCAGGGCCTAACAAAATAAGCTTTTCTTCTTCACGAGCCGCCACTTCCTTGGCGGTGATTCTTGAGCCTTTGCCGTCAAGCAACAAGCGGAATAAATCATTGTATAAACCTTGCTGAATCTGCTTTTGTACATCCTGCATAGCCACACGTCCCGCTTGAATATCAGGACGAATTTCTAAAATGGGTCTTGCCGCCTGTGGGCTTTGCCCTGGAGCCACCTCCACATAGTTCACCCCCCCAGGAGTCAAATCTAAACCCACTGCTTTCAACGACGCCGACACAGCCGTAGGAGGGTCTACAGATTTATGAATGGCTTTAAGCATGGTAATGCCCATTTGCTGTAACATGCGACAATCGGGCAAAACATCCATGGCAGGAGAGCGCCCATACACATCATTTCCTGCCACATCCCAACGCACCCCAAAGCCAGGAAACTCCATAAAACCCGATTCAGAAAGCACATGTCCACGCTTTATACGTGTGCCGCCATGTTGAGCGCCTCTTCCTCCCCACGCCCCTTGCCCCTCAAGCCAATACACCGAAGCAAAGGGCATATGCTTTGTCGATGCTTTTCCTAACAGCCTATCTTTACGAGGATAAATGGCGTGAACTACTGTATAACTTTCCAATTTATGACGCCCTTGGCGCAACATATGCGGCGGCAAATTGTCTTGCCCAAAACGCGCCGCAAGCTGACGGGTTGTCATACGAAAGCGCCGAAAAACCACATCCACTCTTTGGCTTTCATTGGTATCAAGACAATATTCGCCAGCACAAAAGGGAACAAAACGAAAGCCGTGCGCAAAATCAGCCAATTCCAACATAAAAGCTGTGCCAAAAGTCCCCAATTCGCCATACAAGGTATGTACAGCATTGTAAAAATTAGAACTGTTGAAGATTTTTGCCATACGCTTAGTCACATCTGCCAGCCACTCTTTCACAGGGGCATGACGCGCAAGCTCGCTGTCCTCAAGACTCAACTGAAACCAAGGACGCGCAGGGCTTGTCATACCGCCTTGTAAACCAGCGGCAAGGGTTCGCATGGCTAAAATACCCGTAGCGTCTACCAATTTGTCATTAAGCAAAGGCATTTTTCGCCATGAATCAGGATTTTTTGCCGTATTACGAAAACGCGTAGGCAAAAAATGATCCGCCAAATCTTGCCATGCTGGTTCATAGCTTTGCCTTGCCTCCAATAAAGATTGAAAGCGCTGCTCAAGCCAACGTTCTAGGCTTTTTTCCTCTGTCATACAGCACCTATTGCCCTAGGTAGGTATTTTTTTCGCCCTGAGAAGATGCATTTTCTTGCAAGGCAGTACTGAGCACAGAACCTCGAATACCAGAAGCCTTGGAAGCTTTTTCCTTTTGTGATTGACGCGCCGCTGTGGCAGCCTCCGTGACAGGCTTACTCACTTGAGGCTTTTCCGGTGTATATGTGGGTGCAGGCGGGGCGCTGTACCCTCCTCCTCCTCCAAATCCCATAGGCTCCTCCTTTTTGATGCGGTTAATAAAATTTTTTGAGAAACGCATTGTCATATTTCTCGCCACGTGCCCATGCAGATTGCCAAAAAGCGGCTTTTTCGTAAGACTGAAGTTTTTCACATACTTTTTTTCATAAATTCAAAGGGATAAATATAAAAAAACAAAAAATTATATGTCTTTTTTGAGCAAAAGGCCAAAAAAAAGGCGTTACCTAAGTAACGCCCACAAAAATCCTATAAAATTTTTTTATACTAGCATGTCTTCAATGACATATTTATACACTAAGGTACTGAAAAGTAAGCCTAATGCCATATATAAAAATCCACGAACCATCTTCACGCCCACTTTAATAGCACAGCGCGCGCCCAGTTGATTGCCAATAATGCTCCCTATGGCGCAAGGAATAGCTAAAGCATATAAGACCACCCCGCCCGAAGCAAAGGTTGCCAAAGCCCCCACATTAGAAGCCAAGTTAAAAACCTTTGTGGTACCAGAAGCCATGACTAATTCCATGCCCAGCACCATATTTAAAGCTAGAATAAAAAAAGACCCTGTGCCAGGCCCGAAAAATCCGTCATACACGCCAATGCCAAAGCCTATCATGCCCATGTAGAGTTTTTGCGTACTCACAGGAATATCTTTGTCTTCACTTCTGCATTTTCCAGAAAAAAGCGAGCACAACAAGCCTATGGGTAAGAGAAAAGCCATAATCTTTCCAAGCAAAGCTTGTTCCACCTGCAAGGCCAACCAAGAACCAAAAGCACCGCCTATAAATGCCGTGGCAAAACCCACAGGAACCAAATGCAAGGCAATAAGGTTTTTCCTAAAAAAAGGCCATATGGCGGTTAACGAACCTAAACTTGAAGCAAATTTATTGGTTCCCAATACAAAATATGGTGGAATATTAAAGACCATAAGCGAAGGAATGGTAATCAATCCCCCTCCGCCGGCAACGGCATCCACAAAGCCCGCCACTACATACACAAAGAAACACGCTACTATAACATAAAGCTCTAATTCCATTCTTGTCTACTCTCCTTGAGCAGTTCATTAAAACATGTCTTGTACACTGCTCACGATTTTAGGAAAGTCATCATAGCCCCAAGCTACAAGTATGAACATGGCAAGAGCTAAGAACATATACTCTTGCACCGAGCCTGTGGAAAAAAGTTTGAGTGTGGCGCGACGTTTAAGTTTAAAAGGTGAAAGGGGCACACCAGAAGGCGTACACATATCTAAAAGAATATGGAAAAGACCACCAAATCCTAAGCCACTCAATATATGTAAAACCTCTTTACCCACATCAATTCCAAAACTTCGCGGGTTGGCAAAGGCGTATTCCGCAAAGCAATAAAGCAAGGCATACCATCCAAACCAATGCGACAAGCCGCGATGAATAGAGTTGAATGTCTTTTGAGGGTTTGACGACCAGCGCGATATTTTTTGATCAATAATGTCTGGCAAAACTGATCCAAAAAAGGTTGCAGCAATGGCAATGGGGGGCATTTCCAAAACAATGGCAGTCCCCACAGCCACAAGTTGATGTGTTATCCATTTCATAATAAAAAATTCCTACAACAGTTATCTACCAGTACGAGAAGCCAAAGCCACAAGCCCCACAGCAGTTAGAATACAAAGAACACCTAAGGCATTGCCCCATGTGGCTTGCTCACCCAGCAAATACACGCCGGCAAGCATGGCAGTCACAGGCTCAAGCCCACCCAAAATAGCCGTCAAAGATGAGCCTACATAGCGCACCGCATACACCAAACAAATATTAGATACGGCACCCGAAACAAAGGCTATGAGTGCCAATTCCTTTCCATAAGACATGACGCTAGACAAGGAAAAGTCGCCTGCAATAACCCCATACAGTCCGCAAAACAAACCTGTGCCCAACATAATATACATGGCAGTCACAAGGGCGCTTTTACATTCAACCTTGGCAACCTGAATACCCACCACATAAAAAGCCAGCAAAACAGCGCTGAAAATGGTCAACATCATGGCGCCAAAGGGCACATTGACGCCCGACGCTCCTAACAGCACATCTTGCAAAGAGAAAATGGATACGCCTGCAACTATCAGCAAAGCGCTTATGGCAGTGGAAATACGAAAGCGCTCCCCAAAAAAAAGCACCATAAGCAACATAACAAACAAAGGATAACAAAACTGCACTGTGACAACAATGCCCGTATCCATATGCTTAAAAGCCGCCATAAAGGTCAGTGCCGCTCCAGCATAAAAAAAGCTTAAACCTAACAGCTTATACGCGTCGCTTTTACTCACCAACAAAGGTTTCCACGAACGAGCACGCAACACCACAAAAGGCACAATCATAAACGCCGCCAAAATAAAACGGTAAAAACTGATGGTAGAAAAAGAAAGCCCCTCACGCAAAAGAGGCACAGACAAAAGCGCCACAAGCCCATAAGTACAGGCCGACAAAGTAGCATGTATAAAACCCCAAAACATAATCAGCCTAAACTTTCATATTAACAACGACGCCAAGCATATCATCCGCCGTTTGTATGGTTTTAGTATTAGCTTCATGGGCGTTTTCATAGCTAATCATACGCACAAATTCCGAAGCATAATCGGTGTAGCCGTCTTGCATGGGAGGTGCAATAACTTCCGTATGCGCCGCCACACTGCCCGAAGAGCTTTCTACAAATTCTGTACGCATATGCCCTTCACGATTTATATCAGTTAAATTATACGCAACACTTTGCATACCTTGCGGAAAAGCTTGCAAAGCAGACGAAGCAGAATACAGAGCAGAAACGGTCATAAACACCTCAAATGTTAAACGTGAATGAGTAGCATGAGTATAATATATTATAAGCCCTTGTCTACAGTAAAAAGCCCTTTATAAGCACAAAAAGAGCAAAAAAACAGTATACATTTCTCTCATACTTACAAAATATATCAGCTTGAAAAAACATGCACGCGGCTTTTGCCATCCCCCTTGTGTAGTCGTCATAAAAAAGACACGCAAAAAACTCTTAGAAAACTTTTAAAGAGCTTTTTTCAACAAGCTGTCACTTGCCATTTTTCACAAGGAAGGCTATGCTTCTTTTCGGTATCACAAACCACAACTCCCCCTTAGCCTCTCAGCATATGGGGACTTTTTACTTTTAAAAAGGTGAGTTATGCAAATCACATTCAATGGACAAAAGCTAGACATTCCCAATGGCACCAATCTTTTACAATTTATCTCCAACCAAGGCCTAGACCACACCGCAGTGGTCATAGAACGCAACGGACAGATAACTTCTGCCACAGAGTACCCCACCACTATTTTGGAAGCGGACGATGTTTTGGAAGTATTGCATTTTGTGGGAGGCGGTTAATGAGTATTCACTCATGGACGTTAGGCGGTAAAGAGCTTTCCAGTCGCCTTTTTATAGGCACAGGAAAGTACGGCGCCGACGCGCTTATTCCCGATGTAGCAACGGCCTCTCAAGCCAATGTTATTACCGTTGCGCTACGTCGTGTACAAACAGCGAATTCGCAACACAGCGGCATTATGACTCATATCCCTAAACATATGACATTATTGCCTAACACTTCCGGCGCACGCACCGCAGAAGAAGCGGTGCGTCTTGCCCGCCTTGCCCGCGCTGCTGGCTGTGGAAATTGGATAAAAATTGAAGTTATCAGCGACGCACGCTATCTTTTACCAGACGGCTATGAAACCGCCAAAGCCACAGAAATTCTTGCCAAAGAGGATTTCGTGGTTTTGCCCTATATGAATCCCGATTTATACGTAGCGCGTTCTTTGGTGGACGCTGGCGCCGCTGCTGTTATGCCTCTTGGCGCCCCCATAGGCACTAATAGAGGTTTACGCACCAAGGAAATGATAGCTATTCTTATTGATGAAATACCACTGCCCATTGTGGTAGATGCTGGTATAGGCAAGCCAAGTCAAGCCTGTGAAGCCATGGAAATGGGCGCTGCTGCCTGTCTTGTGAATACCGCCATTGCCTCAGCCGCCAACCCTATAGCCATGGCTTCTGCCTTTGCTCAAGCTATACGCGCCGGACGTGAAGCCTATTGCGCTGGTCTTGGCAATGAAGCTGGTGGCAGTGAATACGCTGTTCACGCTCAAGCATCATCTCCCCTTACAGATTTCTTAGGTTCATAAATGCCACATACACAAGCCTTTACTGATATGTTAGCGCAATGGCCGCAAGAGCGCCGTGCGCAAATTGCCGCCGCCGCAACCCCTGCACGCGTGTGCGCCGCTTTGGAACGTGAGCGCCTTACTGTAGAGGATTTTCTCACTTTACTTACGCCTACCGCCGCGCCATTTTTAGAAAATATGGCGCGCCGTGCCCAAGCGGAAACACGACGCCACTTTGGGCGCGCTGTGCACCTTTTTACGCCTTTATATCTTTCTGACCATTGTACCAATCAATGCCGCTATTGCGGATTCAATGCCAAAAATACCCAAGACCGCCGACATCTTTCCTTAGAGGAAGCAGAAAAAGAAGCGCGCGCCATTGCCGCCTCTGGCCTTGGGCATATTTTACTTCTCACAGGCGAAGCCAGAAAAATTTCTTCACCGCAGTATATTGCTTCTGTGGCGCAACGCATTAAGCCTTTTTTTGCCTCTGTAGGCATCGAAGTGTATTCTATGTCTGCTGAAGAATACCGTATGCTTGTGGAGCATGGCGTAGACAGCATGACCATTTTTCAAGAAACCTACAATCCTGCCCTCTATGATTGGTTGCACCCTGCTGGGCCTAAGCGCGATTATGCCTATCGCCTAGAAGCTCCCACTCGCGCCATACAAGGCGGTATGTATAGTGTCAATGTGGGCGCCTTACTAGGCTTAGACACCCTAGAAAATGACGGCTTTTGTACAGGTTTACACGCTTGGTGGTTACAAAAACAGCATCAAGGCGTAGAAGTCAGCCTTTCTGTACCGCGTATTTGTCCGCATGAAGGAAATTTTGACGTGCCGCACGCCCTCGATGACAGAGGTTTTGTACAATATATCACGGCAGTGCGTTGCTTTTTACCGCGCGTAGGCATTACGGTTTCAAGCCGTGAAAGCGCCTTTATGCGTGACCATGTGGTTCCGCTAGGTGTGACGCGTGTTTCTGCCGGTGTTTCTACCATTGTGGGAGGGCGTGCCGTTGACGGTAATGACACAGGACAATTTGAAATTTCTGATACCCGCTCTGTAAATGAAATGACCGCCGCCCTTGCGCTCAATGGCTATCAAGCTGTTACCAAGGATTGGCAAGACGCCAGTACGCTCTTAACAGACTGCTAAAAAAGCACTAGCAAAAAAAGGATTCCATATGCACGCATCTTCTCCCTATAAAGTCAGTGCGCTTGTTTCCTTATATAATGCAGAGCGCTTTATTGAGGGCTGCCTTCAAGACTTAGTAGAGCAAAGTATTTTTACACAAACGGAAGTTATCATTATTGACGCGTGCTCACCACAAAATGAGCGCGCCATTGTGGAAAAATTTGCGCAACAATATGAAAATATTATATATCACCGCACACAAGAACGTGAAACTCTCTACGCTTCTTGGAATAGAGCCATAGGTATGGCGCGGGGAGAATATATCACCAATGCCAACGCCGACGACAGACACGCCCCCAAAGCCTTTGAAATACTTGCCGCAGAACTAGACGCACATCCACATGTGGCTTTAGTATACGCCAATAGTCGCGTTACTGAAGAAGAGAATAGTACTTTTTCCAACGCGCCTCTTTTAGGGCGCATGGTGTGGACAAGCTATGACCATATTCGCTTACTACATGCTTGCTATGCAGGACCACATCCCATGTGGCGGCGTAGCGTACACGAAGAATTAGGCTATTTCAATGAAGCCTACACCATAGCAGGAGATTATGACATGTGGTTACGCATGTCTGAGCGTTACCCCTTCCGACACGTCCCCAAAATGCTAGGCTTATACTTATCACATGAACACAACCTTTCCAAAAGAAGCGCCGAGCGTTTACAGCAGGAAGAAAAAGAGTTGTATGACCGAGCTCTACAGCATTTTTTCAGCAAAAATTTTGTGCCGCATACGCCTTTTGCCGAACAACTTTCTCAGTATGAAAAAACTCTCAGCCATCTTTTAGAACAAAAAGAACGCGGTAAAAATATCAGCATTCAAGAAATAGAGTTTTATTTTTATGCTAAAGTCTTAGTCTTAGCAAAGCTTGGGCATATATCGCAAGCGCAAGAGGTATTACGCCCCTTTGCGCATTACAATCCTTTAGCAAGCAAAGTAGCGCATCTGTATCATTTTTTAAAGCAAGATTAAGCTTTACAGCACAAAAAAAGGGCATAACTCACGTCATGCCCTCATATTTCTATAAAAATTGCTTATCCTTGCTTGCCAAAAGCCTTGGCATAAGCAAGTCCTTTTACCCCAAAACCTCCAGCAGACGGTGC
>CAYJFR010000023.1:9541-18982 GCA_964369335.1 uncultured Desulfovibrionaceae bacterium
CAAAAGCCTTGGCATAAGCAAGTCCTTTTACCCCAAAACCTCCAGCAGACGGTGCAGACGGTTTGGTTGCGCTTGTTGCAGTAGCAGCCACAGGCGCAGATGGAACCTCAGCAGCAGGAGCCACAGGCATAACTTGCGCTTCAACCTGTACAGAAACTTCTTCAGTGGTAGGTGAAAAAGCCACTGACGCCGCCTTAGTGGGCGCTTGTTGAGCTGCCATAACCGCAGCAATACCCGAAGCAGGCGCTTTGGGCTTTTGCTCAGTTGCTGGCACAGGCGCAGGAGCTGATCTTTGCATAGCACCATAAGCATTACGGGCTTGCATTTTGCCCATAGCAGTAGGCATAGTGGTATGCTGTGTTTGCACAGCAGCGCGTTGCCCCACAGAAGCGTCCACATTGAGCTTAGAAGCTATTTGCGCAGAAGCTCTTCTGGCTTCAGGCGTTTCAATAATTTCTGCATACGCCGAACGTAATCCAGACAAGATACTGGCAACATTATCAAGCTGTTCTACGTTCATCTTTAAGTTAGCTTGCAAAAGGCGCGTGGTGCAAAGGAAATAGAGATTATTGAGGTTTTCCGCCAAAGAGCCGCCTTTTTCCAGATTCAATGTATTGGTAAGCTCATTGAGAATGTCAATAACCTTTGAAATGAGAATACCCTTGGCTGCGTAGTCTTTTTCCAACATTTTTTCACGCGCTTGTTGCAAAAATTTCAAAGCACCATCATAGAGCAAGAGTAAAAGTTGCCCTTGATCTGTTGTATTCACATTGGTTTGAAAATAGGCTTGTGCTGCCTTGTTCATATGTACCTCTATATATAATCTAGTGTTAAAGCAAATCTATGAGTATTATCGGCGCATCTCAAATAAACTTAACCCAACTGCGCCAATTGTTGCGTAAGCAAGTCCATTTTGCTATTATAGTCACCTAATAAGGTATCGAGACGAGCAAATTTTAATCTTTCACGCTCTTCCCAACTGGTCAAACGTGTTTGCTCTTCGGCAATTCTGGTGTCTAATTGCTCAATAAGCGCCAAAGAGCTGGCTTCAGCAATCTTTAAGCCACCATTGTCGGTGCTCAGATCGCCTCCCCCTACCTCGGGGTCTATATAGCGCAACTCATCGGCAAAAAAATCTACAATCTGTCCCACTTTACCCTGCTGCACAGAAACACTACCCGTATATGAGCCTGCTGACAAGTTATCTACGGTAATAGACATACCCGCCGCATCACCGCCATCACTACCTACAGTGAAGGTATTAGGCGTGCTTTCGCTGGCCGCAGCAAGAATACCGTTAATAAAGACATCCGTTATTGTACCGTCAAGCCCCACATTATATGTAACGTCATAAGTTCCGGGTTGCGTCACACCGTCCACATGCTGTGCATAACGGAAATTAGGCGAAGAAGAACGCCCCACGCCACTATTGGCAAAGAAAGAAATCACCTCTTCCAGATTATCTTGAATGGCCTTATCAAAGGTGGCTTGATCAAGAGCCTGCATAGCATCGGTAGTACCGTGCGGCGCAATGGCAAAAAGCCCAAAGTCGGCAGAATCTTTGTCAGCAGAAACCTTAATACCCATTTGCGCAAGACTGGAAATAAAATCACCAGAAAAAATATCATCAGCTGTCATAGGTTGAAAGCCCGGAGGATTTTCCGCCACAGCTGCTTTAAAGCGCGAAGTAAAAAGCTGTACGCTGTATTCTCCCGTCAAAGCAGAACCTTGCGTCGTCGCCATAGTTTCATTGCCTTCATCATCGTAGGTGGTCACACCTTCCGTGATGGCTGTTAAGTCCTGCACTTTTTTTAGTACAGAGTTAAAGGAATCCAATACCGTTTGAATATTGGCTCTCACAGAGTCAGTATCCGCCGCCACGGTAATATGCGCCGTTCCCACATCACGTAAAGAAAGAGTAATACCTTCTAAAACTTCCGTTACTTCGTTGGTGCTGGAAGTTAAGTCTTGTGGCCAATTGTCCACCTTAAAAATAGCGTCTTGTGATGCTTGCACTTCCCAAGCATCGGAGCCAGAAAGCGAACCAGTTATTCCTACGGCACCAGGAATGCCAGTTATGCTCACCACACCGTCAATAGAAAGTTTATTGGTATCAGGATCTACGCTGAAAGCTGAAGCAGCAAAGCCTGCACCGGTTAAAGCTTGCCTCATGGTCTGTCCACCAGTCACAGCCACAGTTCTTGTGGAGCCGTCTTGCATTTTAAACTCAAAACTCATATCCTCAGGAACTAAGCCTATTTGCAAAGGATCATCAGGATTTATGGTTTGCTTATAATTTTGCTCAACGGTGGTGACTGTAGGCGTCACACGCGTAGTATCTGTGGCTAAAAGAGCGTCAGCATTTTTTAAACCATCAATGGTGACTTGTGTTCTTCCATTGACAGTAGACTGCGTTACAATAAGACCTTGTGCGTCTAAAGCGTCTAAAATATCTTGCTGTGAATGATTAGCACCAAGTGTCACATATGCAGAAGAGCCATCTGCTTTAGTGAAAGAATACGAAGTAGCAGCAAGATTTTCCGCTGTAATATCACTGCCAAGATTAATAGTAGCAGACTGCGATATATCAGTCGCTGTGGTTAAAGTAGAGGTTAGAACATTCATGTCCGAAAGCCCCTCAACGGTAATATCCATATTATCACCAGAAGGTTTCCCAGAAACTGAATAGCCTTTATCATGTAGCTTATCAAGCACATCTGACACAGAATGCGAGCCCGTCATTTCAATAGAAACATCGTTATTAGCTGTGTCTTTAAAAGTATATATAGTGGTTCCGACACCACGCATAGTATCCAATTCGGCACTGCTTATGGTGAAAGTCGTATTAGTCACACTGCCCAAAGTGCTGTAGTCAGTGGCAACAAGTGCCGCCGCTCCGCCCGCTGCAAGCCCTTCAATCTCTACCTCTGTTACATTACCATTAACTCTAGAAGATGACGTATAGCCTTCTTCTTTCAGCTTATTCAAAATATCTTGCTGTGTATGCCCCCCTGACATGGAAATAGTAAAATCATCTCCGTCAGAATTAGTAAATACATAGTCAGCGGCGGCAAGAGTTCGATCTGTCAAGTTCCCTTGCAGGGTAAAACTTGTTTTGGGCAAAGACTGCACGGATGTGGTCGTACTAGCACCACCGCCGTGAGGGGTTATGGTGGTTTCCATCTTATGCATACCTGCAATAGTCATAACGCCTGTGGCTTCATCCAAAGAAGCTATATTTCCCCAAGATGTCGCACTGGACGCCGTATTGATGGCTTGGTAAATTTCTCTTTGAGTAGCGTCACCGCTTAAAGGAGCAGTGGTAATAACATTACCATTATTCATAGTAATTTTATATGTATAGCTATTGGGGGTTTGCCCTGCATTGAACACTTCATCTAAATCCACTGCAGCCGAAGACTCCCATGTGCCACCAGATCCGCTCAAGCCTGTTAAGCTTGACGGATGAATATCTAAAGTAGCCTCAGCGCCAGATTTATCACCAGAAATTTGAAAACTATAACCTGAGCCCGTTTTTAAAAGACTCACGCGCACACCAGGATTGCCTGTATCTTGGTTCACCATATTGGCAAACCCTTCCAACGTTGTTCCTGCGGGCACAGACAGAGTGCGTGTTGTGCCCATATAGGTATAAGAAAAATCTTGTGCAGTACCAGAAGAGTTAATAACGGTTGTTTTTTCTGCATAACTTCCCTTATTGGCCCAAATGGCATTACTGGCAAGCTGCGTCACTTCAATTTTATGCGTACCGTCTACGGCGTTGGCATCTGCTTTAACGCCCAAAGTGGCTTCACTGCTACTAGAAGCAATTTTTGTCAAAAATTCCTCATAGCTATCAAGCAAAGACAAAGACTCTTGCGCTTCAGAAAGCGTTGAAAGAAGGTCTTGATACGCTTCATAGACCTCCGAGGCATCCTCACGCGAATCTTGCAACGAGTATAACCTAAAAGATTCTACTTCTTTAAGTTGCTCAAGCATGGCGCTAAAATCGGTACCACTACCTATACCTGAAAAAGATATACCACCGGATATACTATTTGACATAACAAACCTCTCATGGGAAATTCTTGCCCGCAAAACGAACATAAAACCTACTACGTAATGCCTTGCAAAAAGCGTGCTATAAGGCAAAATATGCCTTCATACCTTACTCGTGGTATACTGTTTTATCGACACAAAACACAAAAACTTAACCAAGCTTTACTGGCGCATTTTGAAAAAAAATCCCCCTCGTGCATAGTTCTGGATTTTTATGCCCACATTTGCTATACTATCCGCCGCTATACACATAAAGACCTTTGTATCAAACGACACTGACAGGTCTTGCCAATACATTTAGCAAAGGAAAGCCCATGCGTAGTAAAAAAATGACTGCAGGCCTAGAAAAGGCTCCACACCGTTCTCTCTTATATGCTCTTGGTTTAACTCGCGAAGAAATGGATCGCCCTCTTGTGGGCATTGTTAACGGCGCCAATGAAATTGTGCCAGGACACATCCATCTGCATCGCATTACCGAAGCTGTGAAAGCAGGCGTACGCCTTGCAGGCGGAACTCCCATGGAATTTCCTGCCATTGCTGTCTGTGACGGTCTTGCCATGAATCACCAAGGCATGCATTTTTCTTTACCTTCGCGTGAAATCATCGCCGACTCCATCGAAATTATGGCATGTGCACATCCTTTTGACGCTTTGGTTTTCATTCCCAACTGTGATAAAAGCGTGCCTGGCATGCTTATGGCAATGCTACGCTTAAATATTCCTTCCATTCTCGTAAGCGGCGGCCCTATGCTGGCAGGCCTTAAATCTGAACACCTTGGCAAAGACAGCAAAACAGACCTTATCACCGTGTTTGAAGGCGTTGGACGCGTTAAAAGCGGGCATATGACTGAAGAGCAGTTGGAAGAACTGGCAGAAGGCGCATGTCCTGGCTGTGGTTCTTGTGCTGGTATGTTTACAGCCAACTCTATGAACTGCCTTTCCGAAACCATCGGTCTTGCCCTACCTGGCAACGGCACAACCCCCGCCGTTATGGCTTCCCGCATCCGTCTTGCCAAAAAATCTGGTATGAAGGTCATGGAGCTTTTAGAGAAAAACATCCGTCCTTCTGACATTGTCACTCAAAGTGCCGTATCCAATGCCGTAGCTGTAGACATGGCGCTGGGCTGTTCTACCAATACAGTTTTGCACCTTCCTGCCATCTTCCGCGAAGCTGGGCTTGATCTTTCCTTAGATATTTTTGACGCTGTAAGTCGTAAGACTCCAAACTTATGTAAGCTTTCCCCTGCTGGCGCGCATCACATCGAAGAATTACACCTTGCCGGCGGTATTCCTGCCGTTATAGCAGAACTGCGCACCCTCGGCCTTATCAACGACAACGCCCTCACCGTCACAGGAAAAACCGTAGGCGAAAACCTTGCTGACCTCAAAGCAGGTATCAAAAACAGCGAAGTTATACGCAGAGCAGACAATGCCTACTCTGCCCAAGGCGGCATTGCCATACTAAAAGGCTCTCTTGCACCGCAAGGCGCTGTAGTAAAGCAATCAGCCGTAGCAGAAGAAATGCTCTGCCGCGATGTACGCGCTCGCGTATTCACCTCAGAAGAAGACGCCATGCAAGCTATTCTTGCAGGAAAAATTGTGAAAGGTGACGCTGTTGTCATCACCTACGAAGGGCCTCGTGGCGGTCCTGGCATGCGCGAAATGCTTTCCCCCACCGCCGCCATTACTGGCATGGGCTTGGGTAAGGATGTGGCACTGCTCACCGACGGACGTTTCTCAGGAGGCACTAACGGCGCTGCCATTGGGCATATTTCCCCAGAAGCCGCCGATGGCGGTACCATCGGGCTTGTACGCGAAGGGGACACTATTCGTATAGACATTCCCAACCGTGTTCTTGACCTGCTTGTCAGTGAAGAAGAACTAGAAGAACGTCGTAAGACCCATGTACACGTAGTTAAAGAAATTACCTCACCTTTCTTAAAACGCTATGCCCGCCTTGTGAGCTCTGCTGCCACTGGTGCTGTGTATAAATAAGAAAGATTTTCCTAAAAAATAGTATTATACTATCTGGGGGAGAGGCTTTTGTCACAAATAAAAGCCTCTCCCCTATGCTCTTTTAGAGCGTTAAACTGATTCTCCCCACTGGCAAAGACAGATGAGATATATACCATGAATAAAACTATTCTTATTATTGGCGGCGCTGGCTATATAGGAAGCCACACAGCCTTTCTTTTACACGAAAAAGGCTATAATGTGCTTGTACTCGACGATCTGTCTACAGGGCATAAAGAATTCTTGCGCTTTGGTGAGCATATTCTTGGAGATGTCAATAATACCCAGTTGCTTGCTTCTCTTTTTGAAAAACACCGTATAGACGGTATTATGCACTTTGCAGCCTTTACCCTTGTGGGAGAATCTGTCTCTAATCCACAGAAATATTATGAAAATAATCTTATAAAAACATTCAACCTCTTAAAAACTGCGCATGCTTATAATGTAGGAAATATTATTTTCTCTTCCTCTTGCGCTGTCTACGGAGAGCCAAAAACACCACGCCTTAACGAAGAGCATTCTTTTGACCCTATAAATGCCTATGGACGCAGTAAACTTGCTGTGGAATGGATGTTGAAAGATTTTTCCCAAGCCTATGGCATGCCCTACACATCCTTACGCTATTTTAATGCCGCCGGCGCTCTGCCTGCATCCTACAATGTTCCCATTGGCGAATGGCACGAACCAGAATCACATATTATTCCTCTGGCTCTAAGCGCCGCAGAAGATGAGAGTAAATATATTTCTATCTTTGGCACAGACTACCCTACCCCTGACGGAACCTGTATTCGCGACTATATCCACGTATGTGACTTGGCACAAGCGCACCATTTAGCATTAGAAAGACTGTGGGCTGGTGAAAAAAGCGATGCTTTTAACCTTGGCAATGGGCAAGGCTATTCTGTACGCCAAATCATTGCCACCGCTGAGCGCATCACAGAAAAATCCATACACATACAAGAAGCCCCACGCCGCCCAGGAGATCCTCCAGCATTGATTTGTGACGCACAAAAAGCTCACCAAGAATTAGGTTGGAAACCACAGTTTACCGACCTTGACGACATTATTCGCACCGCATGGCAGTGGAAACAGCAAAAAAATACTTTAAGCTGGTAAATGTTACAAAAGAAAGGAGCGCTAACCTTCCCAAAGAACAGCACTCTTATCCTTTGCTGAAAGCTTAGGTTCTTGCACTGGCCATGCAATATTAAGGGCAGGTGAGTTCCAAAAATAAGCGCCTTCATCGCTGGCATCATAAAAATCTGTCACTTTATAGTGAAAATGCGCCACCTCAGACGTGACCACAAAACCGTGTGCCAAGCCTGGCGGAACCCACATTTGATACTGATTGTCTTGTGTCAGCTCCACGCCATACCATTGCCCATAGGTGGGAGAACCTTTGCGAATATCCACCGCCACATCAAATACCGAACCCAGCGAAACAGAAACTAACTTCCCTTGCGGTTTTGTTTTCTGATAATGCAAACCGCGTAATATTCCGTAACTTGAACGCGAGTGATTATCCTGCACAAAGGGCATATCTATACCCGCTTCAACATAGCGCTCTTGCTGCCATGTTTCTACAAAATAGCCGCGTGCATCACCCCAAATCTTAGGCTTAATAAGCAATACACCTTCTACAGATGTTTTGAACACTTCCATGTTTCTCTATCTCCCTTTATTGCCGTCAGCCAATTCTAGTAAATACTCTCCATAAGCAGATTTACGTAATGCCAAACCGCAAGCACGCAACTGCTCCACATCAATAAAGCCTTTACGCCAAGCAATTTCCTCAGGGCAAGCCACATACAACCCTTGCCGTGTTTGCATAGCCTGAACATAGGATGAAGCTGCCAATAATGAATCATGCGTGCCCGTATCAAGCCAAGCAATACCACGCCCCATAAGCTCCACACGTAAATCTCCACGTAATAAATAAGCGTTATTCACGTCGGTAATTTCCAATTCACCGCGAGCAGAGGGCGTGATAGATGCCGCAATATCCACCACATCCTCATCATAAAAATATAAACCAGTCACAGCATAATTTGAGCGCGGATTTTCTGGTTTTTCTTCAATGCTGACCGCTTTTTGCTCAGCATCAAATTCCACAACTCCGTAACGTTGCGGATCGCTTACGTGATAACCAAAAACCGTAGCACCTGACTTTTGCTCACATGCATGTTGTAATAATGTATCCAAATTATGCCCGAAAAAGATATTATCCCCCAAGACCAAACACGAAGGATGCCCTTCTATAAAGGGGCGCGCTAACAAAAAAGCTTGCGCAAGCCCATCGGGAGAGGGTTGCACAATATAACGAAAAACACAGCCCCAATTACTGCCATCACCCAGCAATTCCTCAAACAAGGGTAAATGCTGCGGCGTGGAAATAATACTAATATCCTTAATCCCTGCTTGCAAAAGTATGCTCAAAGGATAGTAGATCATAGGTTTATCATAAATGGGCATCAACTGCTTACTGATGCTTAATGTCAAAGGATGCAAACGCGTACCCGAACCACCTGCTAAAATAATACCCTTACGTTCTTTCATACTATCTCGCTGTATAATTTTTTTGTAGCCAATCTTGATACGCACCACTACGCGCACGCGCCACCCACTCTTGATTACCCAAGTACCAGCGCACAGTTTCCACCATACCCTCATCAAAGCTGTGTGCAGGCGTCCAACCAAGCTC
The DNA here is from genome assembly GCA_964369335.1 of uncultured Desulfovibrionaceae bacterium. Classification (GTDB taxonomy): domain Bacteria; phylum Desulfobacterota; class Desulfovibrionia; order Desulfovibrionales; family Desulfovibrionaceae; genus CAYJAD01. Next base: position 18,314 of record CAYJFR010000023.1, read on the forward strand.
TGTTTCTATACGTGAGCAATCAATGGCATAACGAAAGTCATGCCCAGGGCGATCCTTCACATAGGTGATTAAATCCGCATATTCTCCGTAAGCGCGCGGAATAAAATTGTCCAACACAGAACAAATAGTTTTCACTACTTCCATATTGGTCTTTTCTGCGCGACCGCCAATATTGTATGTGCGCCCTACTTGCCCTTTGTTAAGCACTACTTCAATGGCAGTACAATGGTCTTCCACATGCAACCAATCACGAATATTATCCCCTTTACCATAAATAGGTAAGGGTTTAGCGTCCAAAGCATTGCAGATAACTAATGGAATAAGTTTTTCAGGAAATTGACGTGGGCCATAATTATTGGAGCAATTAGTAATAAGAATAGGCAAACCGTACGTTTCATAAAAAGAACGTACTAAATGGTCGCTAGCAGCCTTTGAAGCAGAATAAGGACTATTAGGCGCGTAGGGAGTGTTCTCGGTAAAAGCAGCGTCCTCTAAGCCCAATGTACCGAAAACTTCGTCTGTGGAGACGTGTAAAAAGCGAAAGCCACCTTGCCTTTCCGTGGGTAAGCCTTGCCAATATTTTAACGTCACACGCAAAAGCGCGCATGTACCAAGCACATTGGTACGCACAAAGGCGTCAGGGTCTTGAATAGAACGATCCACATGAGA
>CAYJFR010000024.1:0-9932 GCA_964369335.1 uncultured Desulfovibrionaceae bacterium
TGGTTATTTGGACCACCACCCCTTGGACTTTGCCAGACAATATGGGCGTATGCTTACACCCTGAATTTACTTATGCTCTCGTAGAAGCCAACGGCGAATGCTATATCCTTGCCAGTGAATTGGTAGAAAGTTGCGCCGCCACCTTTGGCTGGAGCGAATACAGCGTCTTGGCAGAAACACAAGGCAGTGCTTTAGCTGGTCTTGAAGCGCGCCATCCTTTCTATGACCGCCCATCTCCTCTGGTTCTTGGCGACCACGTGACCCTTGATGCGGGTACAGGCTGTGTACACACCGCCCCAGGGCACGGTAGAGAAGACTATGAAGTGGGCTTGAAATACGGCCTTGAAATTTATTCCCCCTTGGACGACGCAGGACGCTTTTTAGACAGCGTAGAATTTTTTGCAGGCTTAACCGTCTTTGAAGCAAATCCTAAAGTTATGGAAAAGCTGGAAGAAGTGGGCAATCTTTTACAAGGAAGCAAAATTTCTCACTCCTATCCCCATTGCTGGCGTTGTAAAAAGCCTGTCATTTTCCGCGCCACTACCCAATGGTTCATCGGCATGGAAAAAAATGCTTTGCGCCAACGCTCCTTGGACGCCATACGCCAAAAAGTACAATGGATTCCTGCATGGGGTGAAGAACGCATTTACAATATGATTGAAGCGCGCCCTGACTGGTGCATTTCACGCCAACGTCAATGGGGTGTGCCCATTATGGCATTGCTTTGCGAATCTTGCGGCGACGCTTGGCAAGACAGCGCCTGGATGCATGATATGGCAGACCGCTTTGCCAAACACAGCACAGGTTGTGACTATTGGTATGAGACAGACATACAAGATATTATGCCAGAAGGGCTCACCTGCGCCAAGTGCGGCGGCAAGCATTGGAAAAAAGAAACAGATATTCTTGATGTGTGGTTTGACTCTGGCACAAGCTTTGCCGCTGTAGTAGAACAGCGTAAGGAATTAAGCTTCCCCGCTGACTTATACCTCGAAGGCTCTGACCAACACCGCGGTTGGTTCCACTCTTCCCTATTGGCTTCCATGTCTGCCCGTGAAGTACCGCCTTATAAGGCTGTACTGACTCACGGCTATGTGGTGGACGGTAAGGGTCTTAAAATGTCTAAATCCATAGGCAATGTTATTGCACCTCAAGAACTTATCGACAAATTTGGTGCTGAAATCATCCGCTTGTGGGTATCTTCTGTGGAATACCGCGAAGACATCCGTATTTCTGACGAAATCCTCAACCGCTTAGTGGACGCCTATCGCAGAATACGCAACACTTGCCGTTACTTGCTTGGAAATATCAAGGACTTAACAGCGGAAGAGTTGATGCAACCAGCTGATATGGATAATCTTGACCGCCAAGCTCTGGACGTGGTGACGCGTGCACATATGCGCATTCAAGACGCTTATACCAATTTTGAATTCCATAAGGTATTCCACACCTTGCACAACTTGTGCGCCACTGATCTTTCTGCCACCTATTTGGATATTTTGAAAGACAGATTGTACGCTTCTGGAACTACAAGCAAAGAACGCCGCTCTGCTCAATCAGCTTTGTGGTATATTTTAAACTTCCTTATGCGTGATATGGCTCCTGTTATGAGCTTTACCGCCGAAGAAGTGTTTGATTATGTGCCCGAAAGCTTGCGCGCCACATGCGGTAAAGATATACAAACCGTTTTCGCTCTACCAGCCATAGGCGCTGAAGAGCTTAAAGCACAAGGCTTCCTTTTGGATGACGCTATTTTAGCTCAATGGAACACCTTATACGAAGTGCGCGGCGCCATTACTCGCGCCATCGAGCCTTTACGTAAAGACGGCACTGTAGGGCACTCCTTAGACACGCGTGTCACTGTGTATCTTGCGCCAGAAAAAGAAAGCGCCATCAGCTCTTTAGATGTAGACTTACGCGCCATTTCCATTGTGTCGCAATACATTATTGAGCCGCTGGAACAAGCCCCTGCTGAGGCTGTGCGCTTTGAAGAAGTGGAAGGCCTTGCCATTGTGGTGGAAAAAGCTCACGGCGAAAAATGCGAACGTTGCTGGATTTACAGCACAGAGCTTGGCACTGAGCAAGAGCATCCCACTTTGTGCCCACGTTGTACCAGTGTTATGAACGCCATACCTAAAGCAGAGTAAGGATACAATACAGCCATGCGCTACGCCATTGTTACAGGCATTGCGGCCTTAGTAATTATGCTAGACCAACTCACCAAATGGTGGGTTGTGCAAGCATTACCTATGCACACTGCTGTGCCTGTTATAGAAGATTTTTTTAATCTGGTGCATATATATAACCGTGGGGCGGCGTTTGGCTTTTTGAACAGATCAGATATTGAATGGCAATTTTGGCTCTTTGTCATTGCTACCTTAGTGGCAGTCTTGACCATTTATTATCTGGTGCGCACTTCTGCTAAGTGCACCTTACTCTTTGTGGCTTTAGGTTTGATTTTAGGCGGCGCTCTCGGCAATTTTATTGACCGTCTGCGCTTTAGAGCTGTTATAGACTTTTTAGATTTCTACCTAGGAACATGGCATTGGCCAGCTTTCAATGTGGCTGACATTGCCATTTGCCTAGGTGCTGTATTACTTTGCCTTGCCATGTATATTGTGGAAAAGAAAACTGAAAAAAACACTGTTGAAAAAGTAGGATAACTCTATGTTATGGTGGCATTACCTCATATTAGCATTGCCCATACTACCCAATTTGTATTCTATTTGGCACATTAGGTCACACTACTTTGCCGACGAACAACAAAAATCACTCTGGTTTTTATTGGCCGTATTTGTCCCTGTCATTGGCGGTATTGTTTACTTGCTCATAGGACGAAAAAAAGCCAGCAAAACACCATTGCAAGAAAATGTAAATACATGTACCAAGTAGAGGTACAAAAAATTTCGCTCATTGAAAGGTGGATTGTATGAAAAACTCCCTTATGTGTACCATGATTGTTGGCGGTTGCCTCTTAGGTCTTACCACAGGCTGTGCCAATAAGACAGATTACGACTCTTTACAAGCCAAAGTACAAACGCAAGACCAACAATTGCGTCAAATGCAACCCAATATGGCAGACTCTTGGGCGCAAGTACAAGCCATGCGCCAAGAGATCAACGCTCTTAAAGGTCAATTGGACGAATTTACGCGCGCTGGCGGCACAAAAGCCTTTATTGACAAAGTTAATAAGCACGACGCTGCCTTACGTCAGGTGGAGAACTCTCTTTCTTTGAATTTTAACCTTGACGCTCCCTCAGGTAGTGCCTACTCCCCTGCGGCCAGTACCTTCGTGCCTGGTAACCCCACTGGCATGACTGCAGCGCCCACCTTACGCGCTACAGCTCCCACAAGCACTGGCGTCGCCACACCACCAGCCGCTGCTGGCAGTGAAGCTACACAGCTGTATAATGCCGGTATTGCCGCCTTTAACGCTCGTCAATACAGCCAAGCCCAAGCGTCTTTTGTGAAGGTCACTGAACAGCATCCCAAAAGCAGCCACGTAGGCAATGCATGGTACTATGTGGGTGATTGCAGCTTCCAGCTCAACAAATTCAATGACGCGGCTGTAGCCTATGACAAAGTTATCACTGGCTTTCCCAGAAGCACACGCGCTCCAGCTGCCTACCTCAAGCAAGCCATTTGCTTTAGCAAGCTTGGACAAAAAGCCGCTGCCACAGCTCGTATGCAAGAACTTATGAAAAAATATCCCACCTCAGCGGAAGCTGCGCGTGCTAAGTCTTTCTTACAAACCAATAAGTAAGTTTTCTCTGCGTAGGGGCTAAAAAAGCCTCTACGCACTTTAGTATAAGGATTTCCCATGACACAAAACGCTGAAACACATAGACAAGAAGTAAGACTCTCCTTCACAGCAGACAATTCTAACAGCCCCATAGTATGCTTGCTTGTTACTAAGTACAATTTGGTGTTCAATATTCTCAAGGCACAAATCAGCCCTCGTAAAGAAGGAAAATTAACCCTTGAGCTTATCGGCAATAAAGAAAATATACAAGCTGGTATACAATATCTTAAAGATGAAGGTGTGAAAGTTTTAGGCGTGGCACACACGGTCTGTCGCGATGACAGCCTTTGTATTCATTGTGGCGTGTGTACGGCCCTTTGTCCCACAACAGCCTTGCAAGTTAATGTGAACTCCCGTCTTGTGGAGTTTAAAGCACAAGAATGTATTAGCTGTGGACTTTGCACAAAAACATGTCCACTGCATGCTATGCAAAAAAATGTACAAGAAGCTCTTATGTAGGTGGGATTTTCATGGAAAAGGTGCGTTTTACTCCTTTATATTTGCAAGTTAAAGAAGCTATTTTTGAGCGAGTACTTGCTGGCGAATGGCCTCCGGGTACATTTTTACCCAACGAATTTCTTTTGGCAGACCAATACGGCGTAAGCCAAGGAACATTGCGAAAAGCCTTAGAAGAATTAACCCTTGAAAAGCATCTTATACGCTATCAAGGCAAAGGAACAACCGTTGCTGACTTTAACAAAAGCAATTCTGTTTTTCCTTTTTATATGATTTATGACAAATCCGATACGCGTTTATATCCGCTGACCAAAACCATTTATCATGAACTCATAGTCCCCCCCAAGCATGTGACGGCAAAGCTACAACTCAAAGCCAAGGATGAGGTCATTTTTGCAGAACGTCTTCGCCCTCTTGACGAAGAACAAGAAATCAACGTTTTACGCGAAATGGTATATATTCCCAAAAAGCACTTTAGCAAGGCTTCTTTGGAAAACTTAACTACCATGCCAGACAGACTTTATTCCTATTATATTACAAGCTTCGGAAAACGTGTTTGTGACGCTGTAGAAGAAATTTCTGCTGTACTTGCCGACGAACTAGATGCAAAGTATTTGAACGTTCAAGAAAAAACGCCCATTTTGCTCATTCAAAGAACCTCGTACAGCGTCAACAAAGAGCCCATTGAGTATAGAGAGTACAAAATAGACACGTCCTTATACTCTTATAAAAGTATTATAATATAAACAGTAAAATATATTATCTAACACTTTAAGAAGCGTAATGAAAACAAATCATTGCGCTTTTTTTGTAACAAAAGCACACATAGACCCCTCACAACAAGTCTTATATACTGATTGCACACACAAACAGTAAAAATTGATTATATAGTCAACCAAAAAATATCTTTTCTACATAAGTCAAGAAAAAATATTTTTCGCAACATATTAAAATTAAATAATTTTTAAAAAAAATGTAGTTTTTTATCAAAAAAAATGTAGTTTTCACTTGACGGTCTTCTATAAGATATATTAGTAAATTCTTCAAGTGAGCTTACATTTCATTAAGCAACTTCAAATCACAAACTCTCAAAAAAGGAATTAGGCATGGAATACTTAAAAAAAGCCGCTACATCCGCTGAAGAATTCAGCAACACCGCCCGCACTGCTGTTGAAGCAATTTTAAAAGAAATTCGCGAAAACGGCGAAGACGGCGTACGCGCTGTTGCTAAAAGACTCGACAAGTGGGAAGGCGACTTTATCCTTTCCGAAGAAAAGAAACAAAAGCTCATCGCTAGTGTTCCTGAAAGTGTAAAAGCTGACATCCGTTTTGCTCACGAACAAATCGTTGCATTTGCTCAAGCTCAACGTAACAGCATCACTGACTTCGAAATGATCACTCCTGCTGGCGTACGCGCTGGTCAAAAAGTTATCCCCATGGACGTTGCTGGTTGCTACGTACCTGGTGGTCGTTTTGCACACACCTGCTCCGTTCTTATGAGCGTTGCTACTGCTAAAGTTGCTGGCGTTCCTTTTGTAGTTGCTGCTACTCCTCCTCGTGGCGATAGCATCGACGCTTCCGTATGTTACGCAATGGAATTAGCCGGCGCTGACATCATCCTCGAAATGGGTGGCGTTCAAGCTGTAGCTACCATGGCTTATGGTCTTTTCACTGGCAAAAAAGCCAACATCATCACTGGTCCTGGTAACGCTTATGTAGCTGAAGCTAAAGCTATCTTGGCAGGCGAAGGCGTATGTGGTATTGACTTGTTTGCAGGTCCTTCCGAAATCGCTGTTATTGCCGACAAAAATGCTGATCCTATGACTGTTGCCATCGACCTTATTTCTCAAGGTGAGCACGGCACCAACTCCCCAGCATGGCTCTTCACTGATTCTCGTGAACTTGGCGAAAAAGTTCTTGAAATCATGCCTAAGCTTATGGCTGATATGCCTGACCCAGCTACTCCTATCAAATCTTGGGAAGACTACGGCGAAGTTATCCTTTGCGAAAGCCGCGAAGAGCTCGTAGAAATCAGCGACGCTTATGCTCCTGAGCACCTTGAAATCCTTTGCGACGATCCTGACTGGTGGCTTGCTAACCTTAAATCTTACGGTTCCTTGTTCATGGGCGAGTTCAGCACTGTTACTCATGGTGACAAATGCTCCGGTCCTAACCACATTCTCCCCACCAAGAAAGCTGGTCACTTCACCGGCGGCTTGAACGTACACAAGTACTTAAAGCTTCTTACCTACCAAGATCCTACCAATGAAGAAGCTTGCTGCAAAATCAGCGAATACGGCTCACGTCTTTCCCGTACCGAAGGTATGGAAGGCCATGCAAGAGCTTGTGACTGGCGCTTAACTAAATTGAACCCTGGCAAAACTTGGGACTTCCACGTATATCAGCATCCAAAATACTAGGCTGCACATTTAATTAACCTTTTTCCCATAAGGAAAAAAACATGAAATTAAAAACTATCTTCAAGGCTCTTTGCCTTGCATTAGTAGCAGTAAGTATTTCGGTACCTGCTTTGGCCGCAGAGCCTTACACAGGTAAAAAAATCAGACTCAAGCTTGCTAGCCCTAGCCCCAATGGTAGTAACATGGTGCGCGGTTATGAAAAGTTTGTAGAATTGGTTACCAAAAAGTCCGACGGAAAGATTGAAGTAAAGCTTTATTCTAACGCTGTACTTGGAAGTGACAGAGCCACCCTTGAAAGCGTACAACTTGGTACACTTGATATGGCTTCTTGCTCTTCCCCTAACATGGCAAGCTTTTCCAGAGAGTACATGGTATTTGACTTACCTTATGCCACCTCTCCACAATACCAACAAAACCTCTACAAGGCTCTTGATAGCGGTGAACTTGGTAAGTACTTTGAAAAAGTTGCCAACAATATCGGCATGACCACTATTATGTGGAGTGAATACGGCTATCGTAACTTTGTAAGCACCGATAAGCCCCTTAACAGCATTGCTGATTTACAAGGTCTTAAAACCCGTACAACAGATTCTCCCATTGAAGTAGCTGTTGCACGCGCCCTTGGCATGGTTCCAGCTCCATTAGCTTGGGCTGACACCTACACCGCCTTACAACAAGGTACTGTAGACGCTGAAGGCAACAACTGGGAGCACCTTGTTACTGCTAAGCACATTGAAGTGCTCAAGTATGCCATCGACTCTCAGCATAACTACAGCATGCACATCCTTATGATGAATAAGGACATCTATGATGAGCTTCCAGCTCCTGCTCAAGCCATCATCAGAGAAGCTGCTGCTGAAGCCTTAGCATGGCAACGTGAGATCTCTGTAGAACTTGACGACACATCCAAAGCAGAAATGCTCAAAGTGGGTATCAAATTCTATGATGTCACACCTGAAGAACGCGCACAGCTTAAGGAAAAAACCCAAGCTGTATGGACAGAGTTCAAAGACCAACTCGATCCAACCGCTCTTCAACTTCTCTTAGATACACAAAAATAATTGTCTTACAAAATAGGGATACTCTCTTTAGGGGGGGTATCCCTTTCTAACGTTTTGGGAAGGAGTATCCATGCACGGAACAGCAGCACAAGAAAACATCCCTAAGGGGGGGATTCTCAATTATTTAGACGAAAACCTTGAAAAGCCATTAATGATTTTTGGCCTTTTAGGGTCTATTATGCTTATTGTATATCAATGTTTAGGACGTTACATTTTAGGCGAATTTTTTCCAGGTATGCACGTCCCTATTTGGACGGAAGAACTTGCACGTTTCTTATTCATCCTAGCAACATATACCGCAATACCCCTCACTATTAAATCTAGAAGTAACATTCGCGTAGATATTATTTACGATAAGCTATCGCCACGAGTTCAAGGCATTTCTTGGATTGTAGTGGACATAGCTTTTATTATTTTAGCTACTGCCATTTTTGTCACCAGTCTCGACTACCTCGAACTTCAATTCAAGCGTAAACAGCTCACCGCAGCCCTTGGCATACCGTATTATATTCCTTATGCTATTTTACCCATTGGCTTTGGTTTGATGATCATACGCCTTGTGCAAGATATTGTCCGTCAAATTAAAGAATCCGGCATGGTAGACACACTTATTGGTGTGGCTGTTACAGCGGTGTTAGCTGCTCCTGTGTTCTTAATCGAAGACATTGGTGTGCTCACCCTGCTCTTTGGATACTTCATTGTCCTCTTGATTTTGGGTGTTCCCATTGCCATATGCTTGGGTCTTGCCACCCTTGCCACCATCATTGGTGCTGACTCTGTGCGCATTGCCTATATTGCTCAAGCGCCTTTCACCTCCATTGACAGCCCCTCGGTTATGGCTATTCCTTTCTTCATTGCTGCTGGCGTGCTTATGGGCGCAGGCGGTCTTTCCAAAAGACTGCTTGACCTTGCAGACTATATGCTTGGCAACTTACCCGGCGGTATCGCTCTTGTAAGTATTGCCGCTAGTATGTTCTTTGCCGCTATCAGTGGCTCTGGCCCTGCTACCGTGGCGGCCATTGGTATTATTACCATCCCTGCCATGATTGAAAGAGGCTATGACAAGTATTTTGCCGGCGCCGTTGTGGCCGCGGCAGGTGCTATCGGCGTTATGATTCCGCCTTCCAACCCCTTTGTGGTATATGGTATCACCGCCAACCAATCCATTGGCAAACTCTTTATGGGCGGTATCGTTCCTGGTTTGCTTATTGGTATTGCCTTGATGATTTTCACCTACTTTTACTGTAAGAAAAAAGGTTGGGTAGGCGAGCAAAAGAAGAAGTCCTTTAAGATGTTTTGTGAAGCCGTTTGGAATGCTAAATGGGCTTTGCTTGTGCCTGTTATCGTGCTTGGCGGTATTTACGGCGGCCTCATGACCCCCACCGAAGCCGCCGCTGTGGCTGCTTTTTACGGTCTGCTTGCAGGTATGGTTTTCTATCGTGAAATTACCTTCAAAAACGTTTGGGGCTTCATGGCTGAATCTGCCAGCACCTCTGGCGGTATCATCATTCTTATCGCCCTTGCTACTTTATTTGGTCATATTATGACCCTTGAAGACGTGCCAGGAACCATTGCCAACGCCATCTTAGACCTCACAGACAATAAGATTGTTATTCTCTTGATTATCAATATCTTCTTGCTCTTTGTGGGAACATTTATGGAAGCCTTGGCGGCCATTGTTATTCTGACACCCGTTCTTCTGCCCATCGTGTTAAAATTTGGCGTAGACCCTGTACACTTTGGTATTGTTATGGTTGTAAACCTTGCTATCGGTTTCGTAACTCCTCCTGTGGGCGTAAACCTCTTTGTGGCAAGCTCCATCACCAAATCCAAAATATCTCAGTTGGCTTCTGCCATTGTCCCTCTTTTGGCCATCATGATTGCGGTACTTATGCTTATCACATATATACCAGAAATCCCCATGGTTCTTACAGGTGACTAACAGCCTTACAAATTTATAGGGGTGCTGCGAAATATACTTTATAAACGCACAATGGTAGTTCCCCTATAAAACCATTAAAGCCGCCGCATATGAACTATGCGGCGGCTTTATTTATTATGCAGTCTTTTTATAAAATATATACAAGCTTAATACTCATAACCAGCTTGTAAAGCTTTCACATTACCAGGAATAAGCTTGGCATAATGCGGCGGCGTTACCCTGTAAAAAGCTTCGTGTACAGCCTCCAAAGG
>CAYJFR010000024.1:9942-18615 GCA_964369335.1 uncultured Desulfovibrionaceae bacterium
AGCTTTAAGCCTCGCACCCAAAGCCACCATATTGGCCATTTTCACCGAACCAAGTTCATGGGCTATGTCATTGACAGGAATGCACACAGATTTTTTTTCTACATCAAGCACGCCGTTCACCGACACATCAATGAGTGAAGTATTCACAATCTGCACCCCGTCCGCATGCAAAAGCGGCTGAAACTTCAACAAGGAAGGCAGATTCAACACTATAGTAGAGCGCGGCCTTTGTACTATGGGCGAGCCCACAGGATGCTCATCTAACACCACAGTACAATTGGCAGTGCCGCCGCGCATTTCCGCGCCGTACACAGGAATAAAGGTCACATGTAAACCGTATTCCATACCAGCCTGCGCCAAGACATTACCCAAGAGCATAACCCCTTGTCCACCAAAGCCCGCCACAATAACATCATGGTATTTAGACATTATGTTCCTCCGTATTACCCAAGGTAACGCTTTGGGCAAAGCTTTGGGCGCGGGTGTCTTTATACACACCCAAAGGAAACACAGGAATCATGGCTTCACTGATATGCTTATTGGCTGTCACAGCGTCCATACGCCAGTTGGTAGGGCATCCGCACAAAAGCTCTACAAAACTATAACCCGCGCCTGAGCACTGCACTTCAAAGGCGGTACGTATGGCTTTTTTGGCGGCGCGAATATGCTTCACAGAGTCCAAAGCGCAACGTGCGGCGTAGACCACACCGTCTAATTGCGCCATAATTTCTGTCATATGCAAAGGCCCACCGTCGGTGGACATAAGCCGCCCTGAGGGTGATGTGGTGGTTTTTTGCCCCAGTAAGGTAGTGGGCGCCAACTGCCCTCCCGTCATACCGTACACAGTATTATTTACAAAAAAACCCGTAATTTTTTCACCTCGATTGGCGGCGTGTACCGCTTCAGCCAAACCGATGGCGCCCATATCTCCATCCCCTTGATAAGCAAAAACAATGCTCTCAGGGCGCGCACGCTTTACCCCTGTTGCCACAGCCGAAGCGCGCCCATGCGGAGATTCAATGCAATCCAAATCCATATAATCATAAATAAAAGCAGAACAGCCCACAGAGGGCACTAAAATAGTTCTCTGAGCAAGATCCATTTCGTGTAATACTTCTGTAATAAGTCTGTGTGCTATGCCATGATGACAACCGGGGCAATAGTGCGTCGCCCTATCTATAAGTACAGGATTACTGTCAAAAACAAGTTTTTCGCCATCTTGTGGCACAAGAGCCTTTTCTAACTGAGCTTGAGACATTACTTTTTCCCTCCTGTTGCAGAGGATGACAAAGCTGCAAGAATAGCGTCCCATAAGGATTCAGCCCCAATAAACACGCCGGGCATAACCCCATGCCACGCCACAGAGCTTTGACCTTGAAGAGCTAAGCGTACATCTTCCACCATTTGCCCAAGATTTTGCTCGATAACAAGAAAGCGCTTGCCCTCAGAAGCCAGTTGCTGCAAGGCAATGTCAGGAAAAGGGTACAAGGTCAAAGGTCGCAATAAGCCCACCTTATGCCCTTGCTCACGTAAATGTCGTACAGCTGACTGTGCAATACGCCCTATGGAGCCATAAGCCACTACTACTAGGTCCGCATCTTCGCATTGCAAAGACAAAGCGCGCGCTTCCTTACGCATGGCGGCATATTTTTCTTGTAAAAGAACGTGACGTTCAGCCAAAGCCCCTTCCGCAAGATACACAGATTTTAACAATCTTTTTTGTGTATCTTCACGTTGTCCGCAACCTTCCACACGCCACGATGCCGAAAGCTTGGCATAGGCTTGTGTACCAAAGGACTCCTCTGCTATATGTTCAGGCTTTTTGCGCACAACAGGCTCTTTAATCTGCCCTACTATGGCATCACCGAGCACCAAAACAGGATTGCGATACGTAAAAGCTAAGGAAAAAGCGTCAAACATCATGTCATAGCATTCCTGCGCCGTGGCAGGCGCCAGCACTAAAGTGCGATAATCCCCATGACCACCGCCCTTTACAGCTTGAAAATAATCCCCTTGTGAAGGGCCAATATCTCCCAAGCCAGGGCCGCCGCGCGTCATATTCACCACCACACCGGGCACATGGCTTCCAGCAAGATAGGAAATACCCTCTTGCATAAGCGAAATGCCGCAAGAAGATGATGAGGTCATGGCAGCAATGCCGCACGCACCCGCCCCCAGTACCATATTAATGGAACCGATTTCGCTTTCAGCCTGTACAAAAGAGCCGCCCACTTGGGGGAGTAATAGAGATAAAGTTTCGGGAATTTCGTTTTGTGGGGTTATAGGATAGCCAAAATAACAACGGCATCCCGCATCTATGGCACCGTAAGCCACAGCCTCATTGCCTTTCATCAATATTTTATCTTGTGCAGACATTATTGCCCTCCCTTGTGGGTGCGTGTAGCAAAGACACGCACAGCCACATCAGGGCACATAAGTCCGCACGAAGCGCAACCAGTACAAGAGCTTGCATCAGCGAGTTCTACAATTTGATAGCCTTGGCGGTTAAACCGCGTCGATTGCACAATAATATTCTTGGGGCATGCCGTTACACATAACAGACAGCCCTTACACCGTTCCTCAAGGAACACCGCGCGAGACATAAAAACTCCTTGCTTTTCAGCCTATTTGTAAAGCAGCATTGCGTCACCATAGGAGAAAAAGCGGTAACCGTGTTGCACAGCTTGGGCATAAGCGTCCAAAATGCGCTGACGGCCAGTAAATGCAGAAATCATCATGAGCAAGGAAGATTCCGGCAAGTGAAAGTTGGTGATAATACCGTCAACGACCTTAAAAGATCGCCCTGGATAGAGGAATATATCTGTCCAGCCCGTATACGGCTGTACTTTTCCGCAAAGCTCCGCCACGCCTTCCAAGGCGCGTACTGAGGTAGTCCCTACAGCGATGACAGGGCGTTTTTCCGCCTTGGCTCTGGCAATGGCTTCCACAGTTTCTTCAGATACTTCAATATATTCTCTGTGCATACGGTGCGAGCGAATATCTTCACTACGCACAGGGCTGAATGTACCATAACCTACATACAGGGTTACGTCTGCCCACTCACAGCCATGAGCTATAAGGGCTTCTTTCATGGATTCGGTAAAATGCAAGCCCGCTGTAGGAGCCGCCACCGAGCCTATTTTCTCGCTCTTGGAGAAAATAGTTTGATAGCGCGTTTGATCTTCGTCGCTGTCGCTGCGCTTAATATACGGAGGTAAAGGAAGATGACCCGTTGCCGCAAAAGCTTCTGCCAAGTCCCCTTTCCAAGAAAGCTGTACACGTCTTTGCCCAAAGGGGCCAGACTCTAACACTGTAACGCTGATACCTGCGCCAAAGTGAAATTCATCCCCGTCATTAACACGTCCACCAGCACGCACAAGCCCTTTGGCTTCAGCTTCGAACCAACCATCTTTGAGTTTAACAGGTTTTGCGGCGCCCACCACCAAGGGTAAGGGGCTTAACAACAAAAATTCCACCTTACCGCCGCTAGGACGTGTGCCCAACAAGCGCGCCTGTAACACCCGCGAGTTATTGACCACAAAAAGGGCATTTTTAGGTAAGTAGTCTTTTAGATCAGAAAATTGTGCGTGTTTGATATCTAAAAGAGACTCTCCCATTCCTTTAGTGGAATGGCGAGGTAACACCATTAAGCGCGAAGATCCTCTTTCTTCGGGGGGAAATTGCGCTATTTGCTCCTCTGGTAAATCAAATCTGTATGAGGAGAGCCAAAAATCTTTTTCTTCCATACTCTGTATCCATGTGTCTTTGTATATACAAATTAAACCGTTATTATGAAATAATACTACCGATGACGAACTTGTCAACGCGTAAGGTTATAGGCTATAAACTAGGGGCATGACAATAGTCTATTCCTGCTAAAAAAATATTTCCTAGGAACCTACTCGCAATCTTATACAAAAGGCTTTACCCATGTACGAAGCTCCCTATATATTTCATGAACAAAGCCATTTACGCGGTAAAGGTATACATCTTGGCGTGTGCGGTTCCATTGCGGCCTTTCGCGCGCCAGATTTAGTACGCTGGTGGTGTAAAAATGCTGTGCATGTAAGCGTCACCCTCACCGACGCCGCACAGCGCTTTATTGCTCCGCTCACCTTTGAAGCCCTTGGAGCAACGCCCATCTATACGGATATGTGGGAAAAAGACTCTCTTTTTGGGCATTTAGAACCGGGGCAAAATGCTCACGCCATGGTCATAGCGCCAGCTTCTGCCTCTACCCTTGCCCAATTGGCACGCGGAGACGCGCACACCTTACTTGCCTGTCAAGCCCTTGCTTTTGACGGGCCTTTATTAGTAGCCCCTTCCATGAATCCGCGCATGTGGAACCATGCCGCCACGCAAGAAAATATGCATATTTTACGTAGTCGCGGTGTAGAAATTATTATGCCCGATTGTGGCAACACTGCCTGTGGCGACCAAGGGCAAGGGCGCCTTGCCGACTTGCGCCATATTTGGCTTGCTTCGCTCAAAGCTCTTACGGAGCAGGACATGCAGGGCAAAAAAGTTATGCTCACCCTTGGGCCTACGCGAGAGCCTTGGGACGCGGTGCGCTTTTGGTCTAATCCCTCCACAGGAACCATGGGCATGGCTTTGGCCATAACAGCGTGGCTACGCGGCGCCCAAGTGCACGCCATTTGTGGCCCAGAAGCCCATAAAGCCAGCTATACCCCACCCAACGTACATATATATAAGGTAAATACCGCCCAAGATATGTACAATGCCGCCGCAGACCTTTGGGCAGATATGGATATGGGATTTTTTACCGCTGCTGTGGCAGATTACGCCCCCATACCTCCCACTTTGGGAAGTGCGGCAAAATTTAAAAAGGATACAGCGCAAGAGGGCTTACATATTGATTTTTCAACCAATATAGATATTTTACGCACCCTTGGCACACAAAAAAAAGCAGGGCAAAAAATATTGGGCTTTGCCGCAGAAACCGTTGATTCTACGGAAGCTATGTTGCACACCGTGCGTCAAAAATTATTACGAAAAAATGCCGACCTTCTTGCAGGTAATAATATCGCCGCCGCTGGTTCTGGCTTTGGTACGGATACCAACGCCATGTTTGTAGTGGATAAACACGGGCGCCAAGAAGTTTGGCCCACTCTTTCTAAGCTCGAAGTGGCGTGGAGATTATGCTCATGGTTACAACAAATACCTTAATATCTCCCTTTCTCTTGCCTTGGCAAAAACAAGGCGTAGATTTTCTTTTACAAGACACAGAGGTGGAAGCCTCCTTTTCTCTTTGTCATGCAAAGGCTTCTATGCCCGCGCCCAGAAAACCAGTGCCGCAGCACGACCAGCACCCCATGCAACGAGCTGTACCGCCCCAACAGTCACCTCAGCATGTACAGCCATATTCTAGCCCACAAGGCGGATCGCGAGAAGCTGTAAAAGCTAGGTATCAAGCCACCACGCAGGGACAACAGCCCAGACAACCACAGCACAGACAACAGCAAGGGCAAAATCAAGTTCAACAGCAAGGGCAACCTTGGGCGCAAAAACGCGAGCAGATGCAAAGACAGCAAGCTCCTCAAGAAAGACAGGCACCTCAAAGAGTATCTGCGCCTAACAGGGTGCAAGTACCCCAAGGGGCATTTATACCCCAAGACTCTGCTCTTAATGCCCAATGGCAAGACCGTTTACACCGCACCAAAGCGGCGCGCGTGCTTTGGACATATTGGAATTTAGGCAATGACTTATGCGGCCAAGCCAGCCCTGAGCGGCGCGCTTTGTTGCAACAAATTCTGAGAGATTTAAAGCATCCTGTAGGCACGCATTCTTTTTGGCCCATAGCCTTACCAGAGCAAGGCGTGCTTACGCCCAATATTCCCGCTTTTTGGGAAGGAGCCGAGCACTTGGGAGCGCGTGTGCTTATTGTTTTGGGAGACGATGCCGCCGAGGCTTTAGGCTTTCCTCTAACCTCTATACCCATTAAGCAATTAAAACACCGCGGTATGGCTATTATTCTTGCTAAAGATATGGATGTACTTATACAAAATCCGCAGATGTACACGCGTACCATGACCTATTTGCATCCTTTTCTTACGCAATATCTACGCCTCAACGCCTCTTCCTAATTTTTTCATACAAGACGGAGATGTTATGCAAGCAATTAATATAGTAGGGTTTAAAAATTCTGGAAAAACAGCGCTCATGAGTGCCTTGGCAGACGCTTTAGAAAAAGACGGCATACAGATAGCCCTTGCCAAGCAAAGCCACGCCTCCTTAGACGCCCCCAACACAGACACAGGGCGTTTACGCACAGCCCACAGCAAACGCACCCTCATAGCTATGGGTAAGGGGGAAACCGCCTTTTTTTGGGGAGAGGAAAAGACTTTAGACGACCTGCTTCCTTTTGTAAAAGCCCCTATGATGCTTATTGAAGGTGCCAAAGAACAAGATTTCCTCCCGCGTATTCTTTGCTTGCGCCCTGAGGACGACATTGCCCACTTAGACCCTTCTCTTTTGCCTCATTTGGCTGTGGCTACCTACAGCATTGCCCCCAGAGACGCGTCCCAAAGTTTTGCGCATAAGCCGCATTTTTCTGACCTTTCTGTAGAATCATTGACAAAGCTCGTAAAAATCATTAAAGCGCAAGCATTCGCCTTGCCGCGTCTTCACTGTGGCAGCTGTGGCTATGCCTCTTGTGCAGAAATGGCCACCGCCATTGTTGCGGGAGAAAAAAACCTTGAACACTGTCCTGTGCTTCAAGGGGATGTGACTTTGCAGGTCAACGGGCGCTCCATTGCGCTCAATCCCTTTACGGCGCGCATTATGGCAGGCGCTTTACACGGTATGATACAAGAACTTAAAGGCGTGGAAAAAGACGCCGAAAAAAGAAATACTTTTACCCTTTCATGTACGCTCTAAAGGAAGAAAATTTATGCTCACTGCCCTGCTGTATTTTTTGGCATGCGGCGCCTTTGCCGGCGCTTTTGCTGGTCTTTTGGGCGTGGGCGGCGGCGTTATCATCGTACCGCTTCTTTCCTTTGTCTTTCCCCTCATAGGAGTGGCTCCAGAGTGTGTGCACCATTTAGCCTTGGGCACATGTCTTTCTAGTATTATAGTCACCTCTATTTCCAGTGCCAGAGCGCACAATGCACGCGGCGCCGTGCGTTGGGATATTTTTAAAGCCATAAGCCCCGGTATTTTATTAGGTACTTTTATAGGTGGGCTTGTGGCCTCTGATATTCCCAACAACTATTTACGCGGCTTTTTTGTGGTTTTTCTTTACGCTGTTTCCTTGGAAATGCTCTTTATGGAAAAACCCCAAAGTGCGCGACAATTACCTTCCGCATGGGGTATCAGCGGCGTAGGCAGTATTATTGGGCTTATTTCAAGCTTTGTAGGCATTGGCGGCGGAACCATGTCCATTCCCTTTATGACTTTTTGTTCCGTTCCCATGCGCACCGCTGTAGGCACATCCGCCGCTATAGGCTTGCCCATAGCCCTTGCAGGAGCTTTAGGCTATATAATAGGCGGATTTAACACCCCAAATCTGCCAGAATTTAGCTTAGGCTATGTACATATTTTGGGCTTTGTGGGACTGTCCGCAGCCAGCTTTTTCACCGCCCCCTTAGGCGCTCGTCTTGCGCACTCATTGCCTGTGCCTGTACTCAAGCGCTTCTTTGCCATATTTGCCTTTTGCATTGCCAGCAAAATGCTTTGGAATCTTCTTCATTAACCCTTTTCGAGGTAGACTATGCCCTTACAAAGAACGTACAATCCTAAATTGGCTGAATCTGTATGGTGGAACCTTTTCCTTTTAACCATAGGCAGTGGTTTTTACGCCTTAGGTATTCAAAGTGTGGCCTTGCCACATAATTTTGTGGCCGGCGGCGTCATGGGTATATCCATGCTTGGCTGGTACTTTACCGATTTTCTCACTGTACCTGTTTGGTATTTTGCCATCTCCATCCCCGTTTTTATTTTTGGCTGGTTCTTTGTGGGGCGTATTTTCTTGCTGTACAGCCTCTACGCCACCATATGTACCACCCTTTGGGGCTCTGTTTTTACTTTCACTATTCCCGTAGAAAATCAATTTTACGCCGCCATCTTCGCTTCTGCCCTCACAGGCACAGGCTCAGGCATTATGCTACGCTCTTTCGGTAGCAGCGGCGGTACAGACATTATTGCCATTGCCGTTCGCGAACGTTGGAATATGCCTGTGGGCACGTTTTCCTTCCTCTTTAACCTTGTGGTGTTTTCCGTAGCGGCTTTCCGTATGGATTTGGACATTGTTATCGCCTCTACCATTATGCTCTTCATTAACTCCAACGTATCCGAGTATATGCTGCGCATATTTAACCAAAGAAAGACCGTCTTTATTATTTCTGAACACGGCGAACAAATATGTGAAGCCATTAACCTTTTACGTCAATACGGCGTAACCCTTATACGCGGCAAAGGGGCGTATTCCGGTAATAATAAAGAAATTCTCATCACAGTGACCAGCAATGTCTATTTGAAACAGCTTGAAAACGTGGTCTTTAGCATTGACGAAAAGGCTATTTTCATTGTGGAAAATACTTTCTATGTGTCTGGTGGACAATTTGCCAGAAAGATTTATAAGTAAAATATATTACATATAAAAATACACCCCCAACACTTCATAAACAATAAGCGCGTTTTGAAAAGGGAGGGCTG